>JBOFGC010000310.1:0-1976 GCA_051648945.1 Bacilli bacterium | reverse complement strand
CATTTGTAAACAATCGTCCCGTTTCAGCACCAACAGAAGATGATTTGATACTAAAAATTGAACAAAAACTAAAAAAATAAGTCAACAAGGAGAATGGCAACCGACATGTTACAATCGTATACAAAGGTATGCCATTTTTTTGTATAGACATTGAACGTGTCGGAATAAGAGAGGAGGCATTATATGAAAGCGGATATAAAAGGATTTCTCGTTGAAGAGAAAGTATTCAAAGACCCCGTTCACCGCTATGTGCGCGTGAAAAGAACGCTTATTTGGGAGCTGATTGGAACGAGGGAATTCCAACGGTTGCGTCGCATCAAACAACTCGGTACGTCTTATTTAACGTTTCATGGTGCAGAACATAGTCGATTTAACCATTCGCTAGGTGTATACGAATTGACGCGCCGTATTCTTGAACATAATTTTCCAAAACATGAAAGTACGAAAAAATTAAGTGATAGAGAGCAATTATTGGCGCTTTCTGCAGCACTTCTGCATGACATTGGCCATGGCCCTTTTTCGCATAGTTTTGAAAAAGTATTTGATTTTCATCATGAACAATTTACGGTGGATATGATTCTTGGTGCAACAGAAGTAAATGCCATTTTATTAAAAGTTGACCCCGATTTTCCATATGACGTTGCGCGTATTATTGAAAAACGTCATCCAAATAAATTGCTAGTTAGTTTGATCTCAAGTCAGATTGATGTCGACCGCATGGACTATTTATTGCGTGATAGTTATTACACAGGGGTAAGTTATGGGGAATTTGATTTAGAGCGACTACTGCGCGTAATACGCCCGCATAACGATGAGAGCATCGTGTTTAAAATGAGTGGCATGTACGCGATTGAGCATTTTATTATGAGTCGTTATCAAATGTATTGGCAAATTTATTTCCATCCTGTCACACGAAGTGCAGAGATGGTGTTAATAAATATTCTAAAGCGTGCGAAATATCTCTACAAAAATGACTATGATTTTGCGTTTAAGCCTGTTCATTTCGATAGCTTTTTTAGCGACCGCATCGACCTAGAAGAATATATTCGACTGGATGAAAGTGTAATGTACTTTTATTTTCATGAATGGACAAAAGAGACAGACGCTATTCTCTCAGATTTATGTTATCGTTTTTTAAATCGTAAACTATTTAAATATGTGAATAACACGCCGAAAAATCGTGAAAAAGTAATGAGTGAACTAGAGCGCCTCGGTTTAGATGTGGACTATTATTACGAAGAGGACGAACCTTCAAAATTTCCGTATGAAATTTATCGTAAAGACCATACCGGTGAAACACTTCCCATTAAACTGATTGATGAAAATGGTGAGGTTGTGGCATTAGAAAGTCAGTCACTTATCGTTCAATCCATCATGGGCCAGCAGCGTAGTGATAAGAAAATCTATTTTCCAGAATGCGTTGATTTGGAGCGCTAACTATGAAAAAAATCGGCAGAGTGCTCCTTATCTTGTGCGTTGGTGTTGTCGTTTTTTTAACTGTATTTCAAGAAGGCAAGATTTTAGAAACAATCGGAATACCTGTAGATTTAAGCATTTTCAAAAAAGAAGTGCCAAAAACATATGCATTTCTTGATCAAAACAGTAACGGTACGGATGACAGAATCGACATTGTGAATGCTGCACGTAAAGATGTAGAGAAACGGACACCGTACCATAGTGGTTACTATGCAGGCGGCTATCCACCTGATACGGAAGGTGTTTGTACAGATATCATTTGGCGTGGTTTAAAAGGGATTGATTTTGATTTGAAGGCGAGTCTTGATGCGGATATAGCGAAGCACGTCGACCAGTATCCTCGAAGTAACGGAAAGCCGGACCCAAACATTGACTTCCGCCGTGTGCCCAACCAAAATGTCTACTTTTCACGCAACCACGTTACGCTTTCAACGGAACTTAATCGGGATGATGTAGCTTCCTTAGCAGAATGGCAACCAGGCGATATCGTTGTTTGGCTC
>JBOFGC010000309.1:0-1727 GCA_051648945.1 Bacilli bacterium | reverse complement strand
ATGGTTAGTGCAACGTACGCTAGCATATACGAAGGTATTGTTCTACAAGCCGTTTTAGCAACACTTGGTGTATTCTTAGCTTGTCTTACGCTTTATGCAACAGGCCTCGTTAAAGTAACACCAATGTTTCAAAAAGTAGTTTTGGGTGCAACGCTCGGTATTTTCTTTATGTACCTATTAAATTTTGTACTCAGTTTCTTTGGCACAAACATTCCATTTTTACACCAAGCAACGCCACTAGGTATTGGGATTAGTGTCGTTATCATTATTGTTGCAGCACTTAATCTATTTTTAGATTTCAATAATATCGAACGCGGTGCTCGTCAAGGCCTAGCAAAACATTACGAATGGGCAAGTGCACTTGGTTTATTCGTAACAATTGTTTGGTTATACCTTGAAATTCTTCGTCTCATCTCTATGATTACATCAAGAGACTGATACTAAAAAAAACGGTTGAGTCCTATTACAGGCTCAACCGTTTTTTTACATGTCTGTATTTTTTTCGTTGAATTGATGAACTTTCGTTTCCATATCGTCTAACATACCAAGTAAATTGTCAATTTCTTCTAAATCAATTTGCTCAGGGTCCATTGCATCAAGGACATCCAAAAACATTGATAATCTTTCTTTTAAATAACGTACTTGAGAGTCTGAGTTCTGTATAGATTTGCCCAAAGCCATCGCTCCTTTTCATTCTTTTTCTCTATACAGTATGACCTATTTTACAGAAAAAAAGCAACCTTTTAGAGGAATTGTATGGTAAAGTTTTAGTGTGACTTTGTCATGCATACACATAGTAAGCGATAAACATTAGTGTTATCGTATTTAAGGAGTGATTTTCATGCAAATTAGAAAACAAAAGCCCTCTCCACAGTTCGACCCGTGGGAATGCTATTCCAATATAGATGCATTCGGTAAACATACTCTTACAAACGTTGAGTTTACGACGACAAATAGGTGTAACATGCGTTGTGCACACTGTGCAGTTGGATACACACTGTCACATAAAGATGCAACGCCGCTTTCAATGGACATCTTTCTTAAACGATTGGATGAGATTCCGAATTTAAAAGCAATCAGTATCACTGGTGGCGAACCGATGTTTGATTTAAAATCTGTACAAGAAAATGTCGTTCCTCTTTTTGAATATGCACATAAACGTGGCGTGCATACGCAATTGAATTCGAATACGACAATGCCGTTTCATCACTACGAACCGATTCTTGAGTATCTAGATGTTCTCCATATTTCACACAATTGGGGAACGGTTGATGAATTTTATAACACTGGTTTTTCCATGTTTCCTACAAAACCACCTCGTGCGTATGTAGAAAAACTATTTCAGCAACTCATCGACAACAGTAAAGCGATCGCTAAAAGCGGCGTTATGGTAAGTGCCGAAACGATGCTAAACAAACGCACATTACCCCATCTTGAAAAAATCCATAAACAGATTATTGATGAGATGGGTTGCACACGCGTTGAAATTCACCCAATGTACGCATCCGACTTTGCAAGCGCATTGGATACTTTAACACTCGATGAAATGTACGACGCGATGAATCACTTGCTTGATATTCGCAATCCTGATGTATGGATGCTTTTTGGAACGTTACCATTTTATGCTTGCATTCCAAACGAAAAACATCTCGCACTCATTCAACGATTACGCGCAGAACGTAATGTGACGGTACGGAACGACCCTGATGGTCGTTCTCGTTTGAACG
>JBOFGC010000308.1:0-6586 GCA_051648945.1 Bacilli bacterium | reverse complement strand
CTGTTAGTATGAAACACGGAATCTATTATAGTGAAATCACGTTAAATTCACCAGTACTTACTATAATGTAACACTTCACGATCGATGTTCATCCCCATTTGTTCGTATAATTTCTGTGCTCCGCTATTGCCTCTCGCTGTTTCTAATGTCACATAGCGCGCATTATTCTCTTCACACCATGCATAGCATTGTTGGATTAATGCTTGGCCAATACCTTTTCTCCGCGCAGAACTTGCAACATACAAATCATTTAAAATATACGCGCGCTGAAGTCCTACAGTTGAGAACGTTGGATACAATTGCACAAACCCAACTACTTCATTTTCTATTAATGCGACATACACAACGGACTCCTCGTTCTCAAAACGAGTTTTCAAGAAGAGAATTGCCGCTTCTAGGTTGCTTTCTTGTCTGTAAAACTGACGATACGCATCCAGCAACTCGCTTGTCGGCTTGATTGTTTCCGCTGATAATCTTTCAATTTTCATAGACGACTTTCCCTTCAACTATCGTAAGTTTCGTCACAATTTTACTTAACTGCTCTTTGTACGCTGTTGGGATTTCTGATACGACTTGAAATGTAGCATGATTACCCACTTTTAAATGACTCGTATTCGGAAAACAATAGCTATTCCTTGTATACATCGCAATCGCATTCTCTAGACTTACGCGCTGAATTGCATACTGTATGCCTACCCATGGATTGTTATCTGCAATGGGTGCATCTGAACTACCAACAACACGTATTTTCTTTTCCTGGGCAATATCCCAGCGATTAAACCATGCACTAACATCTTCAGCAAACAAATTCATTTCTTGTTGTTCATCCTGCATAAAAATTGGTTGTACATCGAGCTGCACAGAAAGATGCTGTAGGTGCTCCCATTGATCTTTTCTCACCATGGTGGCATGAATAATTCGGTCTGGTGTATTCAATCGATTCGGAAACTGATGTAAAATGCTGATCACCTCATCCAATGCACCATCACCAATACAATGAAAAGCCACATTTCGCTCAGCCGCTCTTGCCACTTCAACGATTTTTTCAAGTTCATGCGGCGCGTGTACAAGGTTCCCGTTTCCACTCCCCTCACTGTAGAGATGGCTTACTCTTGCTGTTCGTTGACTGAATGTTCCGTCAACAAAAATTTTCACCGCGCTATTTGTAAGCCACGGTGTTGTCTGCTCTAGACGCTCTCTCACATTTACTAATTCACAATGATGAACGAGATAGTGAAGGTAGAATGGAGGTTCATGTTCAGCTGTCAACTGTTCATACGCATCAATCACTCGATTTGCATTGTTATAATAGTGCAAGTCCTCTGTTACAACACCAACAATTCCGTATTCATAACACTTTTGTCGCGCAATTTTCATATATGACAGCATTTCACTTGTTTCATACGCTAAAAAGTGAGCACGTACTGTTTCAGCTATTGCATCCGTTAACCAACCTGTCCACTCTCCATTGCGACGATGAATTGGTAAAATATCGGCTGATGTAAATAAATGCTCAACTCGCTGAAGGGCGACATTATTCATACAAAGAGCATGCCTACAACTGCTAAACGCAACAATTGCCCGCTTAGCTTTAATTCCATTTAAATGATGATTCGTAAGCATATTGGTAATATTCTCGTTTGTTAAAACAAAAAGAGGAACTTCTAGACTCAAATCAGCCGCGTTAATCGTAGCTATCGCATCCTCAACTGTAGTTGCATGTTCAACACTCAAACTACTAAACCGCTCACCCAGACCAATAAAATGTAAATGATGATCATAAAATACCGGCATAATATAACCGTCCACGATAAGAGTATCTTCACCTTCCGTTTTCGGGAGGCTGCTTGTTTCAATTGCACAAATCTGACTGTTTTCTATCGTGATAAAATTGTCAGAGGGTCTTCCATATATTCCTTTTGTCGCATAAACGTATTTTTTCATCACTGAATTCGCTTTCTTTTTACTGTAATTATATCATCTATGATGGAATTTTCGGATAGATTGAATTTGCAAGACTGCTCTTTTGGATAGATTTTCTACTCATTTTCAAGTGCTTACTACTCATTCCCGCACCGTTCCTGCTCATTTTCAACTGCTTACTGCTCATTCCCGCACCGTTCCTACTCATTTTCCGGTGCTTCCTGCTCATTTTCGATTTGCTACTCATTTTGAGGGCGTTCCTGCTCATTCTCATGTGCTTACTGCTCATTCCCGCACCGTTCCTACTCATTTTCCGGTATTTCCTGCTCATTTTCTATTTGCTACTCATTTTGAGGGCGTTCCTGCTCATTTTCAAGTGCTTACTACTCAT
Organism: Bacilli bacterium; assembly: GCA_051648945.1. GTDB lineage: Bacteria > Bacillota > Bacilli > JBOFGC01 > JBOFGC01 > JBOFGC01. Next base: position 4,272 of record JBOFGC010000308.1, on the reverse strand, counting down.
TCCCGTACCGTTCCTACTCATTTTCCGGTGTTTCCTGCTCATTTTCGGTTTACTTCCAACTCATTTCCACTCCTATTTCTCAAATTTTCCACTCCTAAATATATTCACATCGCACGCCATAAAAAAAGCACCCCAAAAAAGGGATGCTCTACACTAAAAACTATAAGCGCGCTTCCAACTCCGCACGTAATTCTTCAAATCCCTCTTTGCCAAGAAGTGCAAACATATTCTTTTTATATGCTTCAACACCCGGTTGGTCAAATGGATTCACACCGAGTAAGTACCCACTCATCGCACATGCAATCTCAAAGAAATACACCATATAACCGAAATTATAGGCAGTAAGTGATGGAATTGTAACAACTAAGTTCGGAACACCGCCATCTGTGTGTGCAAGTAACGTTCCTTGGAATGCTTTTTTATTCACCCAGTCTACTGTTTGACCTGCTAAATAATTTAAGCCGTCCGCATCCGTATCTTCCTTTGTAATTGTTAACTCGTGACGAGGTTTGTCCACATTGATAACCGTTTCAAAAAGGACACGTTTCCCTTCTTGGATGTATTGTCCAAGCGAGTGAAGGTCCGTTGAAAAGTTTGCACTACTTGGGAAAATTCCTTTGAAATCTTTTCCTTCGCTTTCGCCAAACAGTTGTTTCCACCATTCGCCAAAATACTGCAATTGTGGTTCATAGTTCACAAGCATTTCCACGTGCTTTCCTTTTGAATACAACACATTACGAACGACAGCATATTGATACGCTGCATTCTCCTCTAATGTACTCACACTATAGTCATTCATCGCATCCGCTGCACCTTGCATCATTTCAGCAATCGAAATGCCGCTTACCGCAATCGGTAATAATCCAACCGGTGTTAATACAGAGAATCGTCCTCCGACATCATCTGGAATGACAAATGTTTCATAGCCTTCTGCATCTGCTACACCTTTTAATGCACCACGTGCTTTGTCTGTCGTTGCATAAATACGTGTGCGTGCGCCTTCTTTTCCGTATTTATTTTCTAACCAACTGCGGAAAATTCGGAATGCGATCGCAGGTTCTGTCGTCGTTCCAGATTTTGAAATGACGTTAATGCACACATCTTTTCCTTCAATAAATTGTAGTAATTCTGTCATGTATGTAGAACTCATATGATGACCAACAAAAATAATTTGCGGTGTTTTACGTTCCGCTTTTGTTTGACTGTTTGCAAATGAGTGATTAAGCATTTCTAATGCTGCGCGAGCACCTAAGTATGAGCCCCCAATTCCGATAACGAGGAGAATTTCGCAATCGCTTACAATTTTCTCTGCCGCTTTTTCAATACGTGCAAATTCTTCTTTGTCATAGTTTTTTGGAAGGTCTACCCATCCGAGAAAATCATTGCCGATGCCTGTTTTTTCATGAATCATTTCGTGTGCAACTTTAACGAACGGAGCATAGTTGTGTAATTCTTGGTCATTGAAAAATTTCAATGCTGGTTGATACGAAAAATCTAGTTTTTTCATTATTCACGCTTCCTTTCTTTGTACGCAATCTATTATACCATACATACTATTTCCAATTTACACGCTTCATATGAACTTAATAAAACGTTCACACATGCATATTCACATTTATTTTTGAAAACATTAAAAGGAGGTTTGTGAAAGGAGAGAATTTATTTCATGAAAAATGCATTTGGCGTTTTACAAAAAGTCGGAAAAGCTTTAATGGTACCTGTTGCTATTTTACCGGCTGCAGGTATGCTTCTCGCATTTGGAACACTCTTTCAAAACGAAGCATTTCTTGATCAAGTTCCATTTCTTGCAAGTGATGGCTTTCAAATTTTTGCTCGTGTAATCTCACAAGCAGGTGACATCGTTTTCGGAAACCTTCCATTATTATTTGCGGTCGGTGTTGCGATTGGACTTTCGAATGGCGATGGAATCGCTGGTCTTGCTGCGATTATTGGTTATTTAATTTTTAATACGACAATGGGTGCACTACTTAGCATTACGCCTGAAGAAGCGCTTACGAATCGCGCCTACGCACTCGTTCTTGGTATTCCAAGCTTACAAACAGGTGTGTTCGGAGGTATTATCATCGGTGTTACCGCCTCCTTATTGTTTAAGAAATTTTATAACATTGAACTCCCTTCTTATCTCGGTTTTTTTGCCGGTAAGCGCTTTGTTCCAATTGTCACGGCTGTAAGCGCGCTATTGCTTGGAACACTAATGATTTTCATTTGGCCACCTATTCAAAGTGGTCTCAATACTTTTTCATCTGTTGTAATCGAGGGAAATCGAGCGCTCGCTACTTTCATCTTCGGAGTCATCGAACGCTCGCTCATTCCGTTTGGCCTACATCATATTTTCTACGCACCATTCTGGTTTGAATTTGGTGAATACGTTTCAAAAGCGGGCGACATCGTTCGTGGTGATCAACAAATTTTTATGGCTCAATTAAAAGACAACGTTGAATTTACGGCTGGGAATTTTATGACCGGTAAATATCCGTTTATGATGTTCGGTCTTCCTGCTGCTGCACTGGCAATGTATCACGAGGCACGGTCGGAAAATAAGAAATATGTAGCGGGGATACTCGGCTCTGCTGCATTAACTTCGTTTTTAACTGGGATTACAGAACCACTAGAGTTTTCATTTTTATTCGTAGCACCCGTACTCTTCGGAATTCATGCTGTTTTCGCCGGTCTATCATTTTTAGCAATGGACCTTCTTAATGTAAAAATTGGGATGACATTTAGCGGTGGTGTAATCGACTATGTGTTATTTGGTATCATTCCCAATCGTACGGCATGGTGGCTTGTCATTCCCGTTGGTCTCGTTCTTGCTGTCATCTACTATTTCGGATTCCGATTTGCTATTCGGAAATTAAACTTGAAAACGCCTGGTCGTGAAGAAGCTGGCGAAAGTACAAGTGTGGTCGGTGTGGAAAGTGAAATTCCTTATCGTGTTTTAGAAGCACTTGGTGGTAAAGAAAATATCGGAAATCTTGATGCTTGTATTACGCGTTTGCGTGTAAATGTTCGAGACCCCAAAAATGTCGATAAAGAGTTATTGAAAAAACTCGGAGCAGCAGGTGTACTCGAAGTAGGCGATAGTATCCAAGCCATCTTCGGTACGAAATCTGACATTTTAAAAGGGCAAATTCACGACATTATGAGCGGTCGCGCACCTGAGCGTGTCGTTACAAATGAACCTGTTCAATCGTCAACTTCAAATGATGCACAGACGACGATGCGCATCTCAGAATGGTTTGCACCGCTTAGTGGTGAACTTCTCCCAATTACTGAAGTTCCCGATGAAGTATTTGCTGGAAAAATGACCGGCGATGGCTATGCGATTAAACCAAATAGTGGCATTGTCGTTGCTCCAACTGATGCCGAAGTCATTGTTGTTTTCCCTAGCAAACATGCCATTGGGCTCAAAACAACGGACGGACTTGAACTTATTATTCACGTTGGACTAGACACTGTAAAGTTAAATGGTGAGGGCTTCACGACACATGTTGCTGCAGGGGACAAAGTTACGGCTGGACAAAAATTGTTGGAGTTTGATCTTGAATTCATTAAAAACAATGCAAAATCATCAATTACTCCATTTATTATTACGAACTTACCTGATGGTACATCTGTGACGTTGAACAAATCAGGAATTGTTACTACAAAGGATAAAGATATCGCGCATTTACATTCTTGATTTCTACAAGGTCCTATGGGGCCTTGTTTTTTATGTTGGTATTCAGGAACTTTTATGACATTTTGACTAGAATGGGATGCGACTGATTAGCGTTGTTAGGGGCTTGTGATGTTTCATTGTGTACTTGCGTCGTTTTATTGTGTACTTGCGATGTTTTATTCGGCCCTTACGTTGCTTCATTCGGCCCTTACGTCTTCTCATTCGACCCTTACGTTGCTTCATTCGACCCTTACGTCTTCTCATTCGGCCCTTACGATGTTTCATTCGGCCCTTACGTCTTCTCATTCGGCCCTTACGATGCTTCATTCGGCCCTTACGTCATTTCATTCGGCCCTTACGTTGCTTCATTCGACCCTTACGATGCTTCATTCGACCCTTACGTCTTCTCATTCGACCCTTACGTCTTCTCATTCGGCCCTTACGATACTTCATTCGACCCTTACGTCATTTCATTCGGCCCTTACGATGTCTCATTCGGCCCTTACGTTGCTTCATTCGGCCCTTACGTCTTCTCATTCGACCCTTACGTTGCTTCATTCGGCCCTTACGTTGCTTCATTCGGCCCTTGCGTC
>JBOFGC010000307.1:0-6828 GCA_051648945.1 Bacilli bacterium | reverse complement strand
GGGTATTCCTAATAGCCTCACTCCTCCATTCGGTTTCGGGATTTCGATTCGACGGACAGGTTATCGATGTGGTTATGGTTCAAATAAGATTTATTAAGAAGTTTGATTAAGTATCGAGAAATTCAGAGGAGTAATTTATTACACACCAATTGAGCTTTAGTCATAATATCATAATTATTTACGAATTATTCAGTTAAAATATATTTTATTTTATCATATCATAATTCCTGACCAATCGATAGATTTACAAAAACTAACAAGAATAAAGAAAAACACCCTAAAGCATATGCTCCATAGGGTGTTTTAACTTCTTTTATTAACCAATCGAACCTTCCATCTCAAACTTGATCAGACGGTTCATCTCTACTGCATATTCCATTGGTAATTCTTTTGTGAACGGCTCGATGAAGCCCATTACGATCATTTCTGTCGCTTCTTGCTCACTGATACCACGGCTCATGAGATAGAATAATTGCTCTTCTGATACTTTTGAAACTTTCGCTTCGTGCTCTAATGAGATGTTGTCATTATGAATTTCGTTGTAAGGAATTGTATCTGACGTTGATTCGTTGTCTAGGATGAGCGTGTCACACTCAATGTTTGAACGAGAACCTTCTGCACGAGGACCGAAGTGAACGATACCGCGGTACGTTACTTTTCCACCTTGTTTAGAAATCGATTTTGATACAATTGTTGAACTTGTGTTTGGTGCTAAGTGAATCATTTTTGCACCAGCATCTTGATGCTGACCGCGTCCTGCGATTGCGATTGAAAGTGTAAGGCCACGAGCGCCTTCACCTTTAAGAATAACTGCAGGGTATTTCATCGTTAATTTTGAACCGATGTTGCCATCAATCCATTCCATTGTTGCACGCTCTTCACAAACTGCACGTTTTGTAACAAGGTTGAACACGTTGTTTGCCCAGTTTTGAATTGTCGTGTAGCGGCAGTATGCATCTTTTTTGATGATGATTTCTACAACTGCTGAGTGCAATGAATTTGTAGTGTAAACAGGTGCTGTACAACCTTCAACATAGTGAACGTGTGCGCCTTCGTCTACGATAATAAGCGTACGCTCGAATTGACCCATGTTTTCAGAGTTAATACGGAAGTAAGCTTGAAGTGGTGTTTCCACTTTTACGCCTTTTGGTACGTAGATGAAAGAACCACCCGACCATACTGCTGAATTCAGTGCGGCAAATTTGTTATCTGTAATCGGAATTACTTTTGAAAAATGCTCTCTGAAAATATCTTCATTTTCACGAAGTGCTGAATCTGTATCTTTAAATACAACGCCAAGTGCTTCTAAATCTTCTTGCATGTTGTGGTATACAACTTCAGATTCGTACTGTGCTGATACACCTGCAAGATATTTTTGCTCCGCTTCAGGAATACCTAAACGGTCAAATGTTGCTTTGATTTCTTCAGGAACTTCATCCCAAGATTTCTCTGTTTTCTCTGATGGTTTTACGTAGTACGTAATTTCATCAAAGTTTAATTCTGACATGTCTCCGCCCCACTGTGGCATTGGAAGTGAATAGAACACCTCTAATGATTTTAAACGGAAATCTAACATCCATTGTGGTTCGCTTTTCATACGTGAGATTTCTTCTACGATTTCACGCGTTAAACCGCGCTTCGAACGGAAAATCGAAACATCACGATCATGAAAGCCATATTTGTAATCGCCAATATCAGGCATCTTTTTAGCCATAACGTTGCATCCTCCTTGTAAGTGATGAATTTATTTTATTCGAACAGTTATTCTTTACTTTCAATACCTTTTTCAAGTGCTTTCCACGCAAGGGTTGCACATTTTATACGTGCAGGAAACTTACTAACTCCTGCTAATGCTTCAATATCACCAAGGTCGATTGAATCGTCATAGTCTTTACCTTGCACAAGTTCACTAAACGTTCCGCACATTTTTAAAGCTTCATCCACGCTCTTCCCTTTAATGATTTGTGTCATCATTGAAGCGGATGACAGGGAAATTGAGCAGCCTTCACCTACGAAGCGAACATCTTTGACGATTCCTTCTTCAACTTGTAACTGCAGCTGTATCGTGTCACCACACGTTGGGTTATTCAATTGAATTGTTCTCGCTCCATCAGCGAGCGTCCCATGATTGCGCGGATTTTTATAATGATCCATAATCACTTGGCGGTATAACGAATCTAAGTTACCGTTAAAAGACATCTCCAAAATACTCCTTCGTTTTTTCTAATGTTGCAACCAACGTGTCGATTTCTTCTTTTGTGTTATATAAATAGAAACTCGCACGCGCTGTTGCTGTCTGTTTTAATTCACGCATTAAAAGCTGTGCACAATGGTGACCCGCTCGAACAGCGATGCCTTCCATATCGAGTGCCGTTGCTAAGTCATGCGGATGCACTTCTTTTAAATTGAACGTTACAAGACCTGCTCGATGTTCTGGTCCAAAAATTTGGATGCCATCAATAGTGCGCATAGCAGCAAGTGCATATTGCGCTAAGTCATGTTCGTGTGCTGCTATATTTTCTAAACCAATTTCATTTAAAAAGTCGATTGCTGCGCCTAATCCAACAGCACCAGCAATAATCGGCGTACCACCTTCAAATTTCCACGGAAGCTCTTTCCAGGTCGAATGATCATCATAAACAAAATCAATCATTTCGCCACCGAATTCAACCGGTTCCATTTGTTCGAGTAAGCTTTCTTTTCCATACATGACACCAATACCCGTTGGACCACACATTTTGTGACCAGAAAACACGAAGAAATCACAGCCCAAGTCTTGCACATCAATGACCATATGTGGCGCACTCTGTGCACCGTCTACAACCATAAATGCATTTTTACTATGAGCAATTGTTGCGATTTCTTTGATTGGATTGATTGTGCCTAGTACATTTGAGACATGCATAACACTTACAACACGCGTACGGTCATTCACAAGCGCTCGCACGTCTTCAAGTGAAATCGTGCCGTCTTCTTGTAATGGAATGTATTTCAACACCGCACCTGTGCGTTTTGCCACTTGTTGCCACGGAATAATATTTGAGTGGTGCTCCATGCGCGAAATTAAAATTTCATCGCCTTCTTTAATGAAACCCATGCTCAAACTCATTGCGATTGTGTTCATTGCTGTCGTTGTACCACGTGTGAACACTATTTCTTTCGTACTTTTTGCACCGATGAACGCACGAACTTTTTCACGTGCGCCTTCGTATGCATCTGTCGCACGCGTTCCGAGTGAATGAACGCCACGATGCACGTTTGAATTGTCTAAACGATAGTAGTTATTCATTGCTTCAATCACTGAAATCGGCTTTTGTGATGTGGCAGCACTATCTAGATAGATGAGTGGTTTCCCATTTATTTCTTGATGTAAAATGGGAAAATACTCACGAATTCCTGCAATGTTCATCGACTTACTTTGCGGTCAATTACTTGTAGCAATTGGTTTTTTACTTGGTCAATCGGAAGTTCTTCAACAACTGGTGCTAAGAAACCGAAGATAACAAGTTTTTCCGCTTCCGTTTTTGAAATACCACGGCTCATTAAGTAGAAAAGTTGAAGCGCATCTACTTTACCAACGCTCGCAGCATGGCCCGCTGTTACATCGTCTTCGTCAATTAACAGAATCGGGTTCGCATCGCCACGTGCTTTATCATTTAACATTAACACGCGTGATGTTTGCTCTGCGTTTGATTTTGACGCACCATGTTCAATTTTGCCGATTCCATTGAAAATTGAAGTAGCTGCATCGCCTTGAACGCCATGTTTAAGAATATAGCCTTCTGAATGTTTGCCCCAATGAATGATACTCGTTGTAAAGTTCTGTGTTTGTTTTCCAGTACCTACAGTTACCATTTTTGCGTCTGCAAACGAATTATCGCCATTTAAGTTTGTAATGTTTTCACTTACTGTATTGCCGTCGTTCATTGCACCAAGTGCCCATTCAAGACGACCATCACGTGCAACTGCGCCGCGACGATTTACGTATGTTGTCACTTCGCTACCTAATGTATCTACTGCACCAAAAGTAACTTTTGCGTTCGTTCCAACGATTACTTCTGTTACGATGTTTGCTACAGCAACACCTGAACCTGCGCTCATGTAGTTCTCTACATACGTCACTTCTGCAAAGTCTTCTGCTACAACGATGACACGGTTTGAGAGACTTGTTTCTTTTTCATCAAAATAGTACACCGCGTGAAGTGGTACTTCAACTTGTACATTTTTTGGTACATAAAGAAATAATCCGCCATTTACTGTTGCAACGTTTAACGCTGTCAGTTGGTTTTCTTCCGTTTTTACTGCTGTACCGAAATATTTTTTAACAAGGTCTGCATGTTCTACAACTGCAGTTTGTAAATCTGTAAAAATAACACCTTTTGCTGCAAGTTCTGCTTGAAGTTCTGCAGATACAACTGTACCGTTCACTTGAACAAGTGTGTTGTGTGTGCCTTCTTCTCCGCCAATTACTTCTGCTACTGCTTGAGGTAATGTAGCTGTGCTTGCTGCTGGTTGGACATTACGAACAAAATCCCATTTTGTAATCTTCGTTTTGTCTGGTTTTGGTAATTCAAGTGTTTGTGCTTTCGTTAAAGCTTCTTTACGAACATTTGCGAACCATTCAGGACTGTTCGCAAATAAACGTATTACTGATTCTTCAGTGTATGGAAACGATGTTGTTGTAGTCATCGGTCGCCCTCCTTCTTTCGCAAATTATTCGTTATCTGTTGTTTCGTCTTCAATTCCAAGCTCTTGCTTAATCCAGTCATAACCTTCTGCTTCTAAGCGAGCCGCTAATTCTGGACCACCTGATTTTACGATACGTCCGTTCATCATAACGTGAACGAAATCTGGTGTGATGTAGTTTAATAGGCGTTGGTAATGCGTGATAATTAAGCAACCAAACTCTTCGCTACGCATTTCGTTAATTCCTTTTGATACAACTTTTAATGCATCAATATCTAAACCTGAATCGATTTCATCTAAAATCGCGATTTTCGGTTGTAACATCATTAATTGTAAAATTTCATTACGTTTTTTCTCTCCGCCAGAAAAGCCTTCGTTTAAGTAACGTTGCGCCATATCGCCATTCATTTCTAAGAAGTCCATGCTCTTATCTAATGTACGGATGAATTTCATTAATGAAATTTCGTCACCTTCTTCGCGACGTGCGTTCATTGCTGTACGTAAGAAGTCAGCGTTTGTAACACCAGCGATTTCTGATGGGTATTGCATTGCTAAGAAAAGACCTGCACGTGCGCGCTCGTCAACTTCCATTTCAAGTACTTGTTCGCCATCTAATACAACCTCACCTGAAGTTACTTCGTATTTTGGATGACCCATAATTGCTGACGATAACGTTGATTTACCTGTACCATTCGGTCCCATGATTGCGTGGATTTCTCCACCTTTCACTTCAAGGTTAAGGCCTTTAATAATCTCTTTTTCGTCAATTGAAACGTGTAAATCTTTAATAGTTAAAGTTGAAGCTGTCATTTGATTACCTCCACATATCGTTGTTTATTAACAATCTTTTATTATCATTTTATTATAATTCTAATCTTAACCCAATAGCGAACGGAATTCAACTAAGATGAATTATCTTTGCTATGTACCCTACAATAGCATACATTCACTCTCTCACGCCATTTTTTTGACTCATCTTACGCACACCATTCACTATGTTGAAGATCGATGTTTTTTTAAATTTCTCATTTAGTAATTTCAATTGAGAATTCCACTATGATTGAACAAAAGCCAAAACGTTTGGAACACTTTCAAATCGATACATCCTACGTTGTACTTTCCCATTTGCAATAAGCAATAGGCACGGCACACTTTCAACTTCCCAAGCAAATAATTGTTTTTCCATATAATTCGCATCCATACGTTCTACTTCTTGACCAATGATCTCTTCTACGACCGTAACCATTTTTTCGGCGACATGGCACGTACCGCAAAGTGGTGCATAGACGTAAAGAAAAAATGAATTATCTTTATGTAATAGTGTTTCTATTTTATTTTTCATTTATCTCCAACACATCCCATCACAATTCTATATCCGGCAACAGGAATTCGGGCTTCACTTGAAAACCAGCCTTCTGTAGCACTTCCGCTACATGAGAATGCGGTGTACTCTCGACATAACTGTATGCAGTGTCCACGTAGAGTACTGTCACATCCGAAAACGCTTGGATAAACTGTTTTCTTAACTTATCTCCTGAAAAATCTCGGTCAAACAAGATGTAAAGCTCTACATCTTCTAAGTTTTCGACCCATTGCTCGAATACTGAAAAACTAATCGTTCCGTTCGTACACATTATTTTAATTTCTTCAGCAAGTACCGCTTCTACACGTTTTTTGTCATTTTTACCTTCCACAATTAAAACGCGCGCGAAAGAACACATTTCATCGTAATTCATGCAAAAACTCCTTGTCCGATTCCACAAAAAAAGAAAGACTTTTGGAGATATAGTATATCTCAAAAGTCATTTTCCTACTATTGTACAAATTGCTCGTACTCTTCTTGGGTCATATAGCTCATAAACGTTTCCTCATCATCCGATGCTATACGCAACAACTCAAGATCTTCCCCTGTCGGATGATGTGGCAGTTGATCAAGAAGTTCGTTTTGAATATCTATGACACTACCTGCAAGTGGTGCATAGAGCTCCTGAACAGTTTTCGTAGATTCAATTGCACCGAGATAATCATCTACTTCAAACGTTAGTCCTATTTTCGGTAACTCTACAAACGTAAGTGCACCCATTTCTTGAAAACCGTAAGCGGTGATTCCTACTATATAATGTTCTTGTTCTTTTGTTATCC
>JBOFGC010000306.1:0-6503 GCA_051648945.1 Bacilli bacterium | reverse complement strand
TGGGAAAGTTGCTATTATCCAGCATTGTTACGAACCGTTATAGATGCACCGTATTTACTCTTTTATCGCGGCAATCTTTCATTACTAAGTAAAAGTGTCCAACGGGTTGCTATTGTAGGAGCGAGAGAGTGTCAAAGTGATAGTATTATTCAAACGCAACGAATTGTATCGGAATTTGTTCAAAAAAACATAACCATTGTGAGCGGGCTAGCCAAAGGAATTGATTGTGTAGCACACGAAAAAACACTCGAACAAAAAGGAAATGCAATTGGTGTAGTTGCTCATGGCTTAGATTGGGTGTATCCTAGAGAAAATCGATCTTTGTTTGAGAGAATGTATGAACAAGGCTTAATTATTAGTGAATATCCCCCAAGTATAGCGCCAAAGAGATGGATGTTTCCAGCGAGAAATCGTATTATTAGTGGATTAGCGCAAGGAACCCTCGTTATTGAAGCGAAAAGACGAAGTGGCTCGCTTATTACGGCTCAGTTTGCACTTGAACAAGGACGAGAAGTTTATACCTTACCTGCGCGAGCATCAGACACATGGAGCACGGGAAATTTAGATTTGATTCGAGATGGTGCACACTTGTTCACTGGTGTCGAAGATTGGTGTTTTTCAACGAATAATGTAAAAAATGACTAAAAAATCATTTTTTTGTTGACTTTTTTAGGGGTCTGCGTATTAAAATGAATGATGAAGTATAAGAATATAGAGCGAAAAGGATTTTTGGGATTTATATCCACAAACTAACCTCTTCGGGGAGGAAAAGGAATGTCAGATTATTTAGTTATTGTGGAGTCTCCCGCAAAGGCTAAAACGATTGAAAAATATTTAGGCAAACAATATCGTGTGCTCGCATCAATGGGGCATGTACGTGATTTGCCAAAAAGCCAAATGGGAATTGAGATTCAAAATAATTACGAACCAAAATATATTACGATTCGTGGTAAAGGCGAAGTTGTAAAAGAATTGAAAAAAGCAGCAAAAAAAGCGAAGAAAGTTTTTCTCGCGGCTGACCCGGACCGCGAAGGGGAAGCAATTGCGTGGCATCTTGCCCACACACTAAAAATTGATGTAACAGAAAACTGTCGCGTCGTATTCAATGAAATAACAAAAGAAGCAGTCAAAGAATCGTTTAAACATCCACGTCCAATCGATATGGGACTTGTTGATGCACAACAGGCACGACGAATTCTTGACCGACTTGTAGGCTATAACATTTCACCGCTTCTTTGGAAAAAAGTGAAAAAAGGGCTGAGTGCAGGTCGTGTTCAATCGATTGCTGTAAAAATGATTATTGACCGTGAAAAAGAAATTCGTAGTTTCATTCAAGAAGAATTTTGGAGTATCGGTGCAACGTTTCAAAAAGGGAAATACAGCTTTGATGCAGCCTTTCATTCAAAAAATAAAGAAAAAATTGCGCTAGGCACTGAAGAAGAGACACAAGCAATTTTAGACAGTATCGAACAAGCGCCGTTTACCGTTGATAAAGTGGTAAAGAAAGAAAAGATGCGTCATCCGGCACTTCCATTTACAACATCGAACTTACAACAAGAAGCAGCGCGTAAGTTGAACATGCGAGCGAAGAAGACGATGATGGTTGCGCAACAACTGTACGAAGGAATTGATTTAGGCAAACAAGGGACTGTCGGTTTAATTACGTATATGCGTACCGACTCAACACGTGTAAGTGAAACAGCGCAAACAGAGGCGAAAGCATTTGTTGAGACAACATACGGACCAGACTTTGTTGGTGGTGAAATTAAACGAAAAGAAAAGAAAAAAGAAAACACACAAGATGCGCATGAAGCGATTCGTCCAACAAGTGTGATGCGTACGCCAGAGGAAATGAAGCCATTTTTACAACGTGATCAATTTCGTTTGTATAAACTCATTTGGGACCGTTTTGTAGCAAGTCAAATGAGTTCGGCAATCATGGATACGGTAAGTATGACGTTGATTCAAAATGACATTGCATTCAGGGCGAATGGGTCTGTTGTAAAGTTTCATGGATTTATGAAGTTGTATGTTGAAAGTGTAGATGATGAAAAAGAAGAGAAAACGGGATTGTTACCACCGCTAGTTGAAGGCGATGAAGTAATGGTTACTGCATTTGATCCGAAACAACATTTCACGCAACCACCCGCGCGGTTCTCGGAAGCGCGTCTCGTAAAAGAACTCGAAGAACAAGGAGTAGGTCGTCCATCAACATTCGTACCGACACTTGAAACGATTCAAAAGCGTGGCTATGTCGCACTTGATAACAAACGTTTTGTGCCGACAGAGTTAGGTGAAATTGTTATTGCAATTCTTGCTGACTTTTTCCCAGATATCTTAAATCTTAAATTCACAGCGGAGATGGAAGCGAATTTAGATTCGATTGAGGATGGAAAATTCAATTGGGTAAAAATTATCGATTTATTTTACGGTCAATTAGAAAAACATCTTCAACGTGCGGAAGAAGAAATTGAACGTATTGAAGTGAAACCAGAGTTCGCCGGAGAAGATTGCGAGCAGTGTGGCAATGCGATGGTATATAAAATGGGGCGTTATGGAAAATTCATGGCATGTTCTAATTTTCCAGAATGTCGTAATACGAAAGCAATTGTGAAAGAAATTGGGGTAGCGTGTCCGAAATGTAAAGAAGGACAAATTATCGAGCGAAAAAGTAAAAACAAACGTATATTCTTCGGATGCAATACATATCCAAATTGCGACTTCGTATCGTGGGATAAACCAATCGAACGTCCATGTCCGAAGTGTGAAAGCTCACTTGTAGAGAAGAAAGTGAAAAAAGGCGTTCAAATTCAGTGCGTAAGTTGTGATTATAAAGAGACACCACAGTAAAAACTAGGGAGGAAACTCCTTGGTTTTTCTTTTGTTTTCAAAAAAAGTCGTAATGTTATAAAATAGATAAGTAATAGACAAGCTATTGACACAATTTTTCGCATGAAACAAAAAAAAGTAAGCTATACTTACAACTTATTGTTAAATATTCGAAATAGTGCATGTGTCAGCTTGATGATATAGATTGGGAGGCAACACAATGGAACAAACAGTTAATGTAATAGGCGCTGGACTCGCAGGAAGTGAAGCAGCGTATCAACTTGCGGAGCGTGGGATTAAGGTGCGCCTCTATGAAATGCGCCCTGTAAAACAAACACCTGCGCATCATACAGATGGATTTGCTGAATTAGTGTGTAGTAACTCACTACGAGCGAACGGACTTACAAATGCAGTTGGTTTATTGAAAGAAGAGATGCGCCAGTTGAACAGTTTAATTATCGCGGCAGCTGACAAATGTAGTGTACCCGCAGGTGGTGCGCTTGCTGTTGACCGTCATGAGTTTAGTGGTTATATTACAAAAACATTAGAACAACACCATAACGTTGAAATCATTCGAGAAGAAGTAACAGAACTTCCAGAAGGGACAACAATTGTTGCAAGTGGACCGTTAACGTCTGAAAACTTAGGCAAACAAATTATGGCGCTTACAGGCGAAGAATATTTTTATTTCTATGATGCCGCTGCACCAATCATCGAAAAAGATTCGATTGATATGGATAAAGTATATTTAAAATCTCGTTATGACAAAGGAGAAGCAGCGTATTTAAACTGTCCAATGTCAGAAGAAGAATTTAATGTTTTTTATGAAGCATTAATCGCAGGTGAATGTGCTCCTGTAAAAGAGTTTGAAAAGGAAATATTCTTTGAAGGCTGTATGCCCATTGAAGTTATGGCAAAACGTGGTGCGAAAACGATGTTGTTCGGTCCGTTAAAGCCGGTTGGACTAGAAGACCCGAAAACAGGAAAAACGCCACATGCGGTTATTCAGTTACGTCAAGATGATGCAGCGGGTACGTTATATAATATGGTAGGTTTTCAAACGCATTTAAAATGGGGAGCGCAAAAAGAAATTTTTTCACTAATCCCAGGACTTGAGAATTGTGAAATCGTACGCTATGGTGTAATGCATCGTAATACGTTTATCAACTCGCCAAAACTTCTTGCTCCGACGTATCAATTAAAGTCGAATGAAAATATGTTCTTTGCAGGTCAAATGACAGGTGTTGAAGGATATGTTGAAAGTGCGGCATCAGGCCTTGTTGCTGGTATTAACGCTGCGAAAGTCGTAATGGGCGAAACGCCTGTCGTATTTCCAGTTATGACGAGCATCGGAAGTATGAGTCACTACATTACGCACACAGATAGCAAAAACTTTCAACCAATGAATGCAAACTTCGGTCTCATTCCGCCACTTGAAAAGAAGATTCGAAAGAAGGCGGAAAAGAACGAAGCAATTGCAAAACGTGCATTAGATGAACTGCAACAGTTTTGTGAATTGCACAAAATGTAACAATATTCACTTTTTTGACAAACGTTTATGTCGAGAAAATGGATAAAGTGGTAGTTGTGACGGAGGCGTTCTAATGATTGTTAATACTTTATTACATCGTTATGCGGAACATTTACAAATCGAGAAAAACTATTCACAATATACTCTAATGACCTATCAAGCAGAAGCTGATGGATGGATCGCGTTTTGTAAGGCGCATCGCGGAACAACGTTACTTCAATGTACAGAAGAAGATGTGGTGGCCTATTTGTTGCATTTGCACAATGCCAACTATCAGAAACGTACAATGAATAAAAAGTTATCTGCGCTGCGACGAATGTATGATTTTTTTGTGGATGAACATATACTTTTAAGCAATCCGTTCGAAAACATAACATCACCTAAGTTCGAAAAGTCTTTGCCTGATTTTCTTTATCCGCATGAAGTGGAACTTCTGTTCGAAAGTTGTAGCGGCGACACGCCACTGCAACAACGTAATTTAGCAATTCTAGAATTATTGTATGCAACAGGTTTACGCGTAAGTGAACTTGTAGGATTGAACATAGAAAACATAGATTGGGACGTTGGAACAATCTATGTGCTTGGAAAACGCCAAAAAGAACGTTACGTTCCTTTTGGCGATTACGCAAACATGGCACTCCGCTATTATGTTGAGAGTGGTAGGAAAACATATACAACCGAAAATTCAGCACTGTTTTTAAATCATCGTGGCAAGCGCTTAACAACGCGGGGTGTACGTGTGATTTTAAATAGTATTGTAGAGAAGACAGCACTCGGCCGTAGGGTTTCTCCCCATGTGATGCGACATACGTTTGCAACACACCTTTTAAACGAAGGCGCAGATTTACGTATCGTACAAGAATTTCTTGGACATGAGAACTTATCAACAACACAAGTGTATACACACGTTACGAAAGAACGATTAAAAGAAGTATACAAATCAGCACATCCGAGAGCGTAATGAATTCCTTTTTCGCTCATATACTATAAGGATTGCTATAGAGGAGGAAGTTGAAATGACATTTCATGCAACGACAATTTTTGCTATTCAACATAACGGACAAAGTGCAATGGCTGGAGATGGACAAGTAACACTCGGAAATCAAGTCGTAATGAAACATACCGCACGTAAAGTGCGTAGGCTGTTTGATGGGAAAGTTATCGCAGGTTTTGCTGGTAGTGTAGCAGATGCGTTCACTCTTTTTGAAATGTTTGAAAGCAAATTAGAAGAGTATAACGGAAATATTCAACGCGCAAGTGTAGAACTCGCGAAATCTTGGCGTAAAGATAAAATGTTAGGCAAACTAGAAGCGATGCTCATTGTGATGAGTAAAGATGCAATGTTGCTCGTTTCAGGAACAGGTGAAGTGATCGAACCGGATGATGGGATATTAAGCATTGGTTCAGGCGGTAATTACGCACTGAGTGCAGGGCGTGCGCTAAAAGAATTTGCAGGACATTCAATGACTGCAAAAGAAATAGCGACAGCAAGCATGAAAGTGGCTGGTGATATTTGTGTGTTTACAAACGATCAAATTACAGTGGAAGAACTTTAGGAGGCTTGTGCTATGAGTATTCAATTAACGCCAAAGCAAATTGTAGAACAATTAGATAAATATGTAATTGGACAAAAAGGCGCGAAAAAAGCCGTTGCAGTTGCGCTTCGCAATCGTTATCGTCGCAGTCTTTTAGAAGCGAGCTTACGTGAAGATATCGTTCCGAAAAATATCTTGATGATTGGACCAACGGGTGTAGGTAAAACGGAAATTGCACGCCGACTCGCAAAAATCGTCGGTGCACCATTTATTAAAGTGGAAGCAACGAAGTTTACAGAAGTTGGTTATGTCGGTCGTGATGTCGAAAGCATGGTTCGTGATTTAGTAGAATGTGCGGTTCGAATTGTCAAAGATGAGCGTATGGCGAGTGTGCAAGCACAAGCGGAAGTTGAAGCAGAAAAGCGTATTGCGCGTTTACTTGTTCCGGGTAAGAAAACGCAATCGCAAAGCAGCAATCCTTTTGAAATGTTATTTGGTGGAGCAAATAAAAACCAACAACCAGAACCAGTTGAAGAAGATGAAGATACAAAACAAAAATTACGTGAAGCAGAGTGGCGTCTTTCAGCCAAACAAGCAGAAGAAGATTA
>JBOFGC010000305.1:0-7780 GCA_051648945.1 Bacilli bacterium | reverse complement strand
TGATGGTCGCGTTAAACCTTTTCATCGATGGGTTGTGAAAAAGGCTCCGCTCGCGTTTCATAGATAAGTTCTATGAAAATAATGGAGTTCTCGCGTATAGATTATGTGGCTCTGTGTGTAATATGATTGTTATGCGTTTGTTGTTTTTTGTTGGTTTTCTACGTGTCGTTCTACAAAGTCGCGCATTCGACGTAATGCTTCTTGGAGTGAGTCGAGTGAAGATGCGTACGAACAGCGTACGTAACCTTCTCCGCTTGGACCAAAAACAGAACCTGGAACTACGGCTACTCTTTCTTCGCGTAGCAATTTCTCTGCAAATTCTTCGCTACTCATTCCTGTACTCGTGATATTTGGAAAGGCATAAAATGCGCCTCCTGGTATGTGGCATTCTAGACCGATTTCATTGAGCATTGATACGAAAAGGTTGCGACGTTGGCGATAACTTTTCACCATTTTCTCTACTTCTTTGCGACCGGTTGTTAGGGCTTCTAATGCCGCAAACTGACTCATTGTCGGTGCGCACATCATACTATATTGATGAATTTTCAACATCGCTGAAATTAGTGGTTCTGGTCCTGCGAGATAGCCTAGGCGCCATCCTGTCATTGCAAATCCTTTTGAAAAACCATTTACTACAATTGTACGTTCGTACATACCAGGCATGGCAGCTAGACTTATAAACTCACGGTCGTAGTCTAGCTCTGCATATATTTCATCTGATATTACATAGAGATTATTTTCGATTATGATATCACAAATTTCTTGTAAGTCTGTACTTGATAAGAGCGTACCTGTTGGATTATTTGGCGAACAGAGTATAATTGCTTTTGTTTTCTCCGTAATCGCAGCTTTGAGTTCTTCTGCTTGAAGTTTAAATCCAAATTCACCTTTCGTTGAAACGTATACTGGTGTCCCCCCCGCTAAAGTGATAAGGGCACCGTATGCAACAAAGTTCGGTTCTACAACAATGACCTCGTCACCTGGGTTAAGTATCGCACGCAATGCAACATCGAGTGCTTGGCTTCCACCTACCGTAACGATGAGTTGATTTATTGGATTGTATGCTGTTTGGAAATTCGTATTCAGATACTCACTGATCGCCTCTCTTAATTGGAGTAAGCCTGCATTTGCTGTGTATGCTGTGTAGCCATCTTCTAACGCTTGGATACACGCTTCACGAAAACTATACGGGGTAACAAAGTCTGGTTCCCCTACACCAAGGCTAATTACATTGTCCATGGACGAAGCCAAATCAAAAAAGCGACGAATTCCACTTGGTTGAATCTTATTTACTAAATCTGAAAGTTCATAGTTCATTAAGGTGTCACCACGATTCTTCTGTCTTTTGGTTTACCACCATAAAGCGTGCCGTCATGCTTATATATTTTCAAAATAAAATGTGTTGTTGTTGATAATACTGAGTCGAGCGTTGAAAGTTTTTCACTAACGAACATTGCTATGCCATGCATCGTTTCTGCTTCAACGACTACACTCAAATCATAGGCTCCACTCATCAGATAGACACTTTTCACTTCTGGATACTTGTAAATACGTTCTGCAATTTCATCAAAGCCAACACCACGCTTTGGTTGGACTTTTACATCAATCATCGCTGTCACACTGACACGCTCTTTTACTTTTGACCAATCAATTAGTGTCGCATGCCCTAAGATGATTCGTTCTTCTCTTAATTCGTCTAACCATTTCGCAATTTGTTCCGTCGATTCATCCAGCATTCGTGCGAGTGTTTCTAACTCAATACGTGCATTATTTTCGATACATTCTAATAATTCCACTTTTTTTTGGTTCATTTTTGCCCCACCTTTCTAAAGGTATTTATATAAATATACACTATTCTAATTATTGGTGAAAGATGGCATTTTCTTTATTCACATAATGGTAACGTTAATTTTACGTTCGTTCCATCTGTTTGAGAAAATAATTGTAACTTCCCACCGTGTTGCCTCATAATTTGTTTTACAATTGCAAGTCCAAGACCAAAACCGCCCGTTTGTCTCGTTCGTCCCGTTTCACTTCGTAAAAAACGCTCACCTACCCGAGCAACTACCTCTGGTGAAATCGGCACACCGTAGTTTTTCACTTCAAGAAGGCCTTGTCCGGCATGCTCATACAATCTTACTTCAATTGGTGTATGAGGGGTGGCATATTTTATCGCGTTATTCACAAGATTGTGCAACACTTGTTGTAGTCGATCCACATCACCTAAAATAATAAGACTCTCATCGAGTTGTGATTGAAAAACATGTTTATCTTGTTCAGGATATGTAGCCAATACATCATAAATTACTTGAGCAAGTACGATGGGGGTGAGCTGCATAGGCAACGCTTGACCTTCCTCTCGCGCTAAATCGAGTAAATCATTGACAAGTCGTTCCATTCTCGACACTTCCCGCTGCACAATTGTAAGATAATGCTCTTCAGTTTCACCGTTTATCGTCTGTTCTAGAAGATGAGAATACCCTTTAATATTACTTAATGGCGTTCTCAGTTCATGAGATACATTTTGAAGAAATTCTCTTTTCAAGTCTTCCTCTGTCTCTATCGTCTGCGCCATTGCATCAAATGACTCACCTAATTGTGCAATTTCATCTGCACCCGCAAAGTGTAGCCGTGCCGAATAATCTCCATTTTTCAGACGAAGCGTGGCTTCTCTTATTTGTTGTAGTGGAGAGGTAATTTGCTGAATAAGCCACATTCCAAGAACGATAAACAATAACGAAATCAAACAAACAAACAGTATATATGTATATTTCTCATGCCCCCAAAATTCATTTAACGTCGCAATGGGAACATAAATATACAGTATGCCCGATTGGCCCTTTTCATTTTCAAGGGGACTAATTGCGCCAAGTATTGACGCGTTCAGTGTTGCTTCATACCCTTCACGTGTAATTGTATGTCCATTCTCAAGTTGCTTTTGCTCTCTAGTCGTTAAATCAATTGTATATTGTCTCAGAAGTGATTGAAGTGTTTTTGTACTATCCTCATTGTAAATAAACATCACTTGTTCATCGTTTAATCCATTGCTTATGTCAATGGTTCGTTTAAACACATTCATTTCTGATTGATTGTATACATCGCGATAACGATCAACCTCTAGCGATAGGGATTGTTTTAGTTCTTTTACATATAAATTTCGATACGAGTAGTTTGTAAACCATACAATAGAAAGAACAAGAATGCTTGCGATAAAAAATATGATGATCCATAGTTTCCACGTAAACGTGAGTTTATTTCGGAATTGTCGTTGTAACCTCAAATTTATATCCAACTCCCCACACTGTTGCAACATAATTTCCTACATCTTTTAATTTCATACGAAGTGTTTTTATATGTGTGTCGACCGTACGCTCTGTACCATCATAAAAGTGTCCCCATACTGCATTTAATAATTGTTCACGAGAAAAAACTTGTTCATTATGCTTGAGTAAAAATAATAAAAGTTCATGTTCTTTTAATGTAAGATGCACAATGTCCTCATCTACATACACACGATGTAACTTTTCATGAACAGATAACCGTCCAAGTGTGATGCACCCTACCCGCGTTCCAGCATTCGACATCGTACCATTCGCTCTTCGTAACACTGCGTCAACGCGCGCAAAAAGCTCATAGCCATTAAAAGGTTTTATAATATAGTCATCTGCACCAATTTGTAATCCAAAAACCCGGTCTGATACTGCATCTTTCGCAGTAAGAAATAATACTGGTACATCGGATAGGTTTCGAATCCGCTCAAGTACTTCGTAGCCATCTAATCCCCCCATCATCACATCAAGTAGTATCACGTCAAAAATTTGATCTTTCAGAAGTTCTAATGCGCGTTCACCACTTTCAACGTATAGACAATCAAATCCGTGTTGCTTGCCGTATATAGCTACTAAATTACCAATACTCTGATCGTCATCAACAATGAGTATTCTTTTCTCCATCACTAATCCCCCATACCCATACTTCTATCTTCAATCATTACCTTTACTATAGTTATAATTTTTGTATAATTCAAATATATTATGCAAAAAAAAACGCACTCTCGTATCAAAGATAACGAGAATGCGTTTTTACTTTTCTTTACTTATGACACCACAAAGTATTCTTTTACCAGAATTCCCCGATGGCTGCGATTTTCCATCGTCTGCTGCTTCATGAAGAACAAGCGATGTCCCATACTTCGTGCGTAATGACTGTTTGCCTAATTTTAACGTTATGTTCGGTATTAAAATTTCTACTTTCGCTTTTCCCTCTTTATCTACAACGATATTAGGCAAATCTCCAGCATGAGCGCCGTGTGCATTTAGCAAACCGTGTTCCTTTTTATTCGGATTAAAATGATTCCCAGCCGATTGAAAGTCCGGCCCTTCACATACACCCTTTTCATGAAGATGCATCGCATGCTCTCCTGGCGTTAAACCGTTCACTTCTAATTTCATTCCAACACCATTCGGCTCTTCATAAAAAGTCGCTTTTCCTAATGTATCTCCATTCCCGTCATACACATCTACATCGGCTGAAAGTTGATTTTCAGCTGCACAACCAACAATGGAGAACGTTGTTAGTACTAAAAGACATAATAATTTATTCATAGTTCATCACCCTGTCTTACTATTACCAAGTAACAACAGCGTTATACATGTTAAGAATTCAAATGCTTTGCCATAATTTCGGCTTCGATTTTATCAAACTTCGCTTGCTCTTTCTTTGAATATTTACGAAAATACACAAATGCTAACACTGCTCCTATAATAAAAGGTGTACTCATCAAAATTGCTGGTATGTACTCACTTTTATCAGTCGGAAAGTATAAAAAATCCATCATAACCCTTTTCCCCCTTAAAATACCCCATATTTATCATCATAGCAAAAAGACCTGTCAAACCAAAATAAAAAAACTTGGAAATTTCCCAAGTTTTTTTATCAGTTCGTATAGGAAACTTTGCTCATTAGCTTTGCAAAGTCAACCCGCTCGCCAATTGTTGTTGGCTGTGGTTTTTTCAAATACTCTTTATCTTTTTCGACGAGGTCAAAAATATTTTTTGTAGTCAGTGCGTCATCTAATGCTCGATGATGATTTCCTTCTCCCTGTTTACCGTATGCTTGCACCGCTTTCCAAAGCCCTGTTTGGTTTTGGTCACCAAAAAAGCGTTTGTATTCGAGTGACAAATCTCGGTTCTCCCCTTTGAACGGAAAATCTACATCTTCACGTGTACAACTCTGTTTCAGTACTCTCATATCCATGTTTCCCCATGTTACAATGGTGCTACTTGTCATATGTTCATACGACTTCAGCTGACGAATTAATTCATGAAACGAAATCCCTGCATCGATTTGCTTTTGCGAAATTTGTAAAAATTTCTTACACCTTTCACTTAGCCTCGCATAGTGTATTGGCTGCACATACGTTGAAAATTGATCTAGAACTGTATCCTTGTTTACACATACGACCCCCACTTCGATGATTTCAGGAAAGAAACCATGAGGATTATTTTTCGATTCCGGCATCGTAAACTCAAAGTCGATGAAGAGGTATTGACGCTCCCCCATAAATACCCTCCTTCGCACTTGTTTTTCTCATTTTTCTTACTACTATAATATACTATCTTTTTACTTTCGTCTGTCCATTTTACTCATTTTTAAAATTTTTTTATTAAAGAATTTAAAGTTGTGATAAAATATAGTGCACGAAAAAAATGGAAATAAAAAGGATGGTGAAAGAAATGTTGGCTAGCTCAGTTCAACAAGTAGGCGATTGGCAATATATACTTGCAATCGCAATCTTCTTAGTAACATACGCAATCATCATTTCAGAAAAAATTAACCGCGCAATTATTGCTCTATTCGGAGCTGCGCTTATGGTGATCTTTGGAATCGTTAGTTTAGACAGTGCCTTTACACATCATATTGAATGGGGAACAATTACCCTGCTTATCGGTATGATGATACTTGTAAATATTACGAGTAAATCTGGAGTGTTTCAGTACGTAGCAATACGCACTGCCAAAATCGCAAAAGGGAATCCTGTAACCATTATGTTACTCCTTGGATTACTCACTGCCGTCGCTTCGGCATTTTTAGACAATGTAACAACTGTACTTTTAGTTGTACCTGTTACACTTTCAATTACAAAAATATTAAAAGTGAATCCAATTCCTTTTCTTATTTCACAAATTATCTTCTCGAATATCGGTGGAACAGCTACACTAGTTGGTGATCCCCCTAATATCATGATTGGTAGTGCAAATGAACACTTAACATTTAATGCATTTTTAATCAATTTAGCACCTGTTGTTATTGTGATTATCGCTATGATTACAGCAATTTTTTACTTCATGTATCGCAATAAAATTAGTGCTGAAAAAGAGAACATTGCTGAACTAATGAGTTTGAATGAAAAAGACTTTATCGTTGACCCAGCGCTCATGAAAAAATCTTTAGCAGTGCTTGCACTCGTTATTCTTACTTTCTTATGTCATTCATTTATTACGTTTTTACACTTAGACGCAGCAGTCGTTGCGATTACTGGGGCAACAATTCTAATGCTCATTACCGTTAAGTCTGAGCATGAGTTAGAAGAAATTCTTGGAAGCGTGGAATGGATTACCATTTTCTTCTTTGCAGGACTCTTTACACTCGTGGGTGGACTTGTTGATATTGGACTTATTGAAAAATTAGCAGCAGGCGTACTTGAAATTACGAATGGCGATATGACAGTTAGTGCGATGTTAATTCTGTGGGTATCTGGCATTGCATCTGCGACGATTGACAATATCCCATTTGTTGCTACGATGATTCCACTTATTAATGACTTAGCAATCGGAATGGGCTTCACGCCGGATTCTTCGCAAATTGATGTACTGTGGTGGAGTCTTGCTCTTGGGGCTTGTCTTGGTGGGAATGGTACACTGATAGGTGCAAGTGCGAACGTAATTGTTGCTGGGATTGCAGCACGTGAAGGCAAAGCATTTACTTATTGGGATTTCCTTAAAATTGGGGCTCCGATTACGATTCTTTCGTTAATTGTTGCTACTGGATATGTTTACTTTTTCTTACTTTAAAATAGCCAATGTTACGCTGAAGTAGGTTTTATCTGATTGAAAAAGGCTTATCTGACACTTTATGTGACGGATAAGCCTTTTTCTATGAAAATAATTGGGATATCGCGTATGTTTGTGTGGAACTGGGGTACTACGCCAGGCAACTCCGCTTTCCTGTGGGGTCACACGTTTCCGCCTGATTCCACGGGAGTCTCCGTTGCCTGTCTTCGTACCCTTCATCGAAGTGGTGATGGGCGCGTTAAAACCTTTTCATCCATGGGTTGTGAAAAAGGGCTACGCTCGCGTTCATGGTTATCTTCTATGAAAACTACTGTTATTTGGTCGCGGGCGATTGTTTGGTGTTTAGGTCGGCTACATCAGGCACCATCGCTTGCCTATGGAGTCTTGCTTGGCCCACAGGAGTCTTAGGTGTCTTACTATTTGCTTCAAGTGTCTAATTACTTGCTTTCGGTGGCTAGATTCCTGTTTCCGGTGTCTATCTGCTTACTTTCGATGTCTAGAATCCTTTTTCCGGTGTCTAACTACTTGCTTTCGGTGGCTAGAATCCTTTTTCCGGTGGCTATCTGCTTGCTTTCGGTGTCTAGAATCCTGTTTCCGGTGGCTATCTGCTTGCTTTCGGTGTCTAGACTCCTTTTTCCGGTGGCTATCTGCTTGCTTTCGGTGTCTAGAATCCTGTTTCCGGTGGCTAACTACTTGCTTTCGGTGTC
>JBOFGC010000304.1:0-4461 GCA_051648945.1 Bacilli bacterium | reverse complement strand
GAAACCAAACTACAAAGTCAATCTGTTCGAGAGGGGAAAGAAATTGAGAGTTATAAGAAAAGACTACTATTATTTATTGAAAAGGAAATAACGTTTATTTTTTCTGCTTTAGAAGGAACGAGCGTAAGTTTGCGAACATTTGTGGTGAACCGGTTCGGTAACGAGGGACTACGAATTTTTGAAAAAATTGACGCACAGGGGATATTTCAAAGCATGTCTTCCCAGCATAAGATGGTTGGTATATCGGACGCAAAAAGTATATTCAATAGTTTAAGTGAGGCGAAAGCGTTTCAGATAGCACAAGCTTGGAAACATGTTATGTTTTTAGAGATGTTGATTGTTGAGGTAGAAGAGAAGTTAAAGAGTTAGCAAACGTTCATTTCCCACAGTGTCCGAAATGAACGTTTTACTATTGGAACAAGAAAAGATGTTACAATGTTGAATCACATCGTATACTACAAGTATAGCAAAGATAAGGAGATAGATTATGCAAATCGCACTCACAAAGAAACTAGCAGATGCTTTAGCAATTAAACCATTAAAAGTAGACGAAACCATCGATCCTCTATTCACATGGACCGCTAATTGGATGAAAGTATGGAACAATCGACGAGCAGATGATTTACTTGTGTTGGTAAATAACGCCACACGTTTTACAGTTGCTATATACGAGGTGAAACGTAAAGATTTGAAAAATATCGAAAAAATCATAAAGAATGCCATTGAAAATACATTGCTAGCACATAATATTAATCCTGAAATTGTAAGCGAGTATGTACGCCAAGCGGGGGAGTTTTCTTTTACGAGGAATAATAATCGAAAAACTACTGCTTGGTTGAATCGAGCGGGAATAGAATGTGAGAACTATGTGGCGACGGAGTACAATGGAATTGATAAGATGTATTGTGACACGATTGGTTACGATACGAATAATTTTATCGTTAATACCTCTGGTAATGGAGATGATGCATTTTATCCGTATCAAATGATGATTGAGAAACTAGAAGCGCTCACATCACTTCCAGGTTATAAGTATCAAGCATTAGAGCTTCTTATCTCGCTAGATTTAGAGGTGTATAAGGCTGAAAGAAGAATCATAGTGCCGAGCAATATGGAGTTTTCTAGGTTACACGATGTGTTGCAAATGGTACTTGATTGGAAAGATTATCATCTCTATGATTTTATAATTACTGATGAAAAAACCAACAAAGAAGTGGTTCGATTAGTTTCATGTGAAGAAGATTTATACTATGACAGTAGTGCAGTACTAATGCATCAACGAAAATTATCAGAGTTCCTACCATCACATAAAGAAATGCTCTATACGTATGATTTTGGCGATAACTGGAAACATCATATTCAGATAGTACGAGTAATAGAAGATTATAATCAGGAATCACCTTATCTAATCGATGCAAATGGGCAAACACCTCCTGAAGATGTTGGTGGAGTATATGGATTTATCCGTTTTCTTGAGATAATAAATGATCCAACGCATCCAGAGCATACGAGTTCGAAACAGTGGGCAGGTCTTTGGCAGCCAGAATTGTCCGAGTGGATGAAGAAGCCACGGTTGGTTAATATGTAGAGGATTGTATTTAAATGGATGTAGGACAATGATTCGGACCGCATTATCAAACCGCCTCGACGATTTAATCACATAGTATACCCATCTCGGAGATAACCCAATTACAGAAAAAACCGATTCACTTTTACATCTTTGGAGGGAAACTCTTACTATCCCTAACCATCATATTGTCATTGCAGAAGTTGATGGTTATATCGTTTCATCATGTGTATGTGTCATTGTCCCAAATCTTACGCACAACCAATACCCTTATGCACGCATTGAAAATGTAGTTATAGACATCGCGTATTGAAATAAAGGGTATGCGAAACAATGCTTATGGTTTGCAGAAACGTTTGCGAAAGAAGCAGACTGTTATAAAATGATGTTGCTAACAGGGGAAAAAAAGAGTCGACGTTGAAATTTTTTGAGCAAGCATGTTATAACAGGAATGATAAAATTGGCTATATTAAATGGTTGTAGGATAAAGATTCAGCAAAAATCATCTAATGTTATGATAACTGCACCTTTAACTATATAATCGAACAAGTTACCCTTCTGTGTTAAAATAAATATAGGATTTACATTGAGGAATGCTGTAAACTATTCGTTAAATTTAATGTGTAATTAAACGTTGAATTCGCACACAATAAAGAGAATGTTGAAGTAAGGAGGCAAAAGCTATGCCAAATATTAAACCAATATCAGACTTACGCAACTATAATGAGGTTCTGAAAGATTGTCATAATGGCGAACCTGTTTTTTTAACGAAAAATGGACGAGGGAAATATGTACTAATTGATATTGAAGAATATGAAGAACAACAATCCATCATAAAGCTGCTCAGTAAGCTAAATGAAGCAGAAGAAGCAATACAAAATGGTACTGAATGGCGTTCATTATAGGATTTGAAAGATAGTCTAGGTTTATAAAAATGAACGCTAGGATTCGAATTAATCCGATTGTTGAAGTAGATTTACGAGAAATTAAAGAGTATTTAGCGCAAGATGACGAAGAGATAGCTGTCAGAATAATTCGTGAAATATATGGTGCAATTGAACAACTTTCATATTTCCCTTAAATGGGGGCATTGCTTAGAAATAAGATTAGGTACCCTAATCCTTATAGGTATGTTGTATCTGGGAACTACCTTTTTTTAACGATTTAACAATAATACGGTATCAATTCAACGTGTTTTGCATGGGAGACGAGATTATTTATTCTTAATAAAATAGGAAAATACACTACTCAGGTCTAGAGACAAATGTGCTCTTGGCTTTTTTGTAATTTTTAAACCGAGAAAGGAAAACACCGAGAATTAGAAAAACGAAGCTATTAGAAACTGTTTCTAGCAATTTGTGCGAGAGCGGCGATAATCGCTTTTGCAACCGTTTGCAATCTAATTTTTAAAATGTAAATGTCTAAAAGGAGTGTTCTACTTTAGAAAAGATATAGTGGGGTACTTTTTAGTGTTTATAAGATAGAAAACAATTTGAACTGACACATTGGCGTGCTAGTTTGTCATCACAGTAACTGCTATGATGAATTAGAGGATACTATACAGGAAAGCGAGGAGTAAATTTGAAAATCATAACTTTAGGAGCAGAGAACATTGAAAAGGAGCATATATGTTGTGCCCTTTCAAATAACAATGACATTCAAGTAGCGTCTAAAAAGAGTTGGTTAGCAGCACGTTTTAGTGATGGTTTAGTCTTCAAAAAATGTGATGTGCGGGGAAAGTGTTTTATCGAGTATATTCCAGCTGAAAATGCTTGGGCACCCATTGATGCAAATGAATATATGTATATTAATTGTTTGTGGGTATCCGGACAATTCAAAGGCCAAGGAAATTCAAATTTGCTTTTAGAAGAATGTATTGCAGATAGTAAAGCAAAAGGAAAAAAGGGATTGGTCATTCTATCTTCTGAAAAGAAAATGTCCTATTTATCAGATTCGAACTATCTTAAGTATAAAGGATTTAAAATTGCAGACTACATAAAACCGTATTTCACGTTGATGTACCTTCCATTTGAAGACAATGTTTCAGTGCCAAAGTTTAAGATACATGTAGATCAAATGGAAATCAAAGAGGACGGCGTTGTGGTGTATTATACAAGTCAGTGTCCGTTTACAGCAAAGTATGTACCGCTTCTTGAAAAGATAAGTAAGGAAAGAGGCATAAATTTCAAAGCTATTCATTTGCAAAATAAAGAAGAAGCTCAAAATGCGCCAACTCCGTTTACAACATATAGTATATTTTTAAATGGGAAATTTGTAACGCACGAAATACTAACGGAGAAGAAATTTGAAAAGCTAATTGCAACAATACAGGACAGAATCATTTAAGTAAAACCATTTAGATGCACTGGAGGGCAATTCTATTGATATATATACTATCTGGGACATCCCACACTGGAAAAACATTATTCGCTCAAAAATTATTAGAAAAATATCAATATCCATACCTCTCCATCGATCATTTGAAAATGGGGCTCATCCGAAGTGGACAAACAACGCTCACCCCTGAGGATGATGCGAAACTTACCGAATATTTATGGCCGATTGTATGCGAGATAATTAAAACGGCGATTGAAAATAAGCAGAATTTAATTGTAGAGGGCTGCTATATTCCTTATGCGTATAAAAAAGACTTCACAGAAAAGTATTTGCCACATATCAATGTGTGCTGGCTTGTTTTCAGTGAGCAATATATTGAAAAGTATTATGACGAGATTAT
This sequence comes from Bacilli bacterium, assembly GCA_051648945.1. Taxonomy (GTDB): domain Bacteria; phylum Bacillota; class Bacilli; order JBOFGC01; family JBOFGC01; genus JBOFGC01. The sequence continues at coordinate 157 of JBOFGC010000304.1, read as the reverse complement.
TAAAAATCGCAATGTAATTGAACATCGCGGACCAGACCTCATTTCTAAGTCACAAATGATTGCAAATAACAAAGAAACACTAGAACAGTGTGAAAAGCACGGGGGTGTTTATCATTTGATTGACCAAGCCTATGATGTATCCGTCGATATGGACATC
>JBOFGC010000303.1:0-3341 GCA_051648945.1 Bacilli bacterium | reverse complement strand
AAGCTACATGTATATGACAGGCCACTAACAATGAGCATTTTCAAAGGAATGCTTGGACGAAATTCTGATTTTATCGCTCAATCCCTACAAGAGCAAGCACTCGGAGGCATCGATTTAGTAAAAGATGACGAGATTATGTTTGAAAATGATCTTGCACCTTTTGAAGAACGTGTTCAAAAGGGAGCAACTGTACTTAAAAATGTATATGAATCAACAGGACATAGAACGTTGTATGCTGTAAACCTCACCGGTACTCACGAACAAATTCGTACTCGTGCACAGTGGGCAAGTGAGAATGGCGCGGATGCCTTACTATTTAATGTATTTTCATACGGACTTGATACATTACTCGATTTAAGAAATGACAACGCAATCAACTTGCCAATCATGGCACATCCTGCGCTTTCTGGTGCATTTGCAAGTGCTCCGATGCATGGCATGAGTTTTGGATTAATGTTAGGAAAAGTACTTCGTATGAGTGGTGCGGACTTTTCGCTTTTCCCTTCGCCTTATGGTTCAGTTGCGATTCCAAAAGCAGATGCGATGGCTATCCATCACGCATTGCAAAGTACCGATTTGTATAAAAAAACATGGAGTGTACCAAGTGCAGGTATCCACCCTGGACTCGTCCCTCAACTTATGGACGACTTTGGCTTACATAGTATTATTAACGCGGGTGGGGGTATTCATGGTCATCCACAAGGAACAACAAGTGGTGCGAAAGCTTTTCGTCAGGCCATTACTTGCGTGCTAGATGGACATTCTTTACAAACAGTAACGGAAAAAAACTATCCAGAATTGTACGCTGCCCTACAACTTTGGAAATAACCGAAAGAAGGTGCTTCAGTATGACAATTAAAATCTTCTGTGATTTTGACGGTACAATTACAACAACAGAGAACATGGTTACTCTCATTAATAAATTTGTTTCACCCGAACTTCAAGAAACAAAGAAAAAAATCTACAATAAAGAGATTTCCATTCGGACAGGTGTCGAAACAATGTTTCACAGCATTCCATCATCTGAACTTCCTGCAATGGTGAATCACGTGCTTGACACTGCTATTTTTCGTCCAGGTTGGGAAACTTTTCTCGACTATATAAAAAAGCAAGATGTAGAGTTCTATGTAGTAAGTGGCGGATTTACTTTTTTCATCGAACCACTTTTAAAAAACGCACAAGCAATAGATGGTATTTTTGCGAATGAAATCGACGCAAGCAATCCATTCCTAACAGTGAACTGGCCTTATGCATGTGAAGCACATTGTAGTAACGATTGCGGTCTCTGCAAAGTAAAGGTAATGGAACAACATTCAACGTCCGCCGACTTTACAATTGTCATTGGCGATTCGATTACGGATTTACAAGCAGCTAAAAAAGCAGATGTCGTATTTGCTCGCGATTTTCTCATTAAATGTTGTCGCAATGATAACATTCCATTTTACGAGTTCCGTACGTTTCATGACATCATTGAACAACTTGAAAAATTACCTGTGGAGGTTGGGCAATGAAATTGTTTTTTGAACAACTAGAAGCCATCCGAAACGTGAAAGCAACATTCGCAGCACGTGGTTGGTTTTTCGGGACAAGTGGGAATTTGAGTGCAAAAGTAAATAACGAACCTTTACAATTTCTCGTAACGCGCAGCGGAATTGATAAAAATACAGCAGGATTAAATGATTTCATTGTATGTGACGCAACGCTTCAATCCCTTTGGAATGAAAACTATCGTCCATCTCTTGAAGCTTCCTTACATACTGCAATTTATGAACGCACCAATGCTTCTGCCGTTTTGCACGTACACACGCTTGCAAATAACATTGTAAGTAATCATTTTCAATCACAATCTTGTTATGAAACAAAAGGCTTAGAAATCATCAAAGCCTTTGATAAATGGGAAGAAGACGCATCTGTTTCTATCCCAATTATTGGAAACTATGCACACATTCCTACTTTAACAGATCACTTTCAATCCCATATTCATGGTGATTTTGGTGCAATTCTTATCGCAGGTCATGGAATTACAGCATGGGGTCGCTCCGTCTTTGAAGCACAAAAAATTCTCGAAGCATGGGAATTTATTTTTCAATATGAAGTAGAGCAATTAAAAATCAATCATAACTAAAAAATTCAGGGGGTAATTAAAATGGCAACTATTTTTGTTAAAGAAACAGAGCAGGTCATTTCTGACAAAGCAGCAGTAGAAGCATACTTAACTGCACAAGAAGTTATTTATGAAGCATGGGATATCACAAAGCTACCCACCCATTTGCAAGAGAACTTTGCATTAACAGACGAAGACAAGACTGAAATCCTTACAACGTTTAAAGAAGAAATCCAAGCAATTTCCGAAAAACGTGGCTACCTAGCAAGCGATGTTGTTGCTCTATCTGAAGCAACGCCAAATCTTGAAACATTACTCGCAAATTTCCAACGTGAACATCACCATTCTGATGATGAAGTACGCTTCATTGTTAGTGGCAAAGGTATTTTCATCATTCAAGGTACAGAAGGCTTTTTCGAAGTCCGTTTAGACCCAGGTGATCTTATCAGTGTACCACCAAATGTACGTCACTTCTTCACATTACAAGAAAATCGCAAAGTAGTCGCAATCCGTCTTTTTGTAACAACAGAAGGCTGGGTTCCTATTTACGAAACAACAACTGCATAAGCTGTGTATAACTCCTTCTTTTTTCATTAAAAGAAGGAGTTATTTTTAGTTATACACATATTATTTTTGTATCCTCTTTATTTTTCCGAAAAGTTATACACATATCTACATTTTTTGGCGTATCTATCCACATGTCAACATAGTTACCAACAGAATCAAGATTTTGGGTGGGATTGGGAGTTTTAGTTATCCACAGTTTTTTGGGGTGGTTGGTGGTTTTTGATTTGTGGATTTTAGTTCATTGAGTGTTAGGTTGGTTGATTGGGCCTTTATTGGTGGTCATTGGGCCCTTATTTTGCTTTATTCGGCCTTTATGGCGTGGCATTCGACCCTTACGGCGTGGCATTCGACCCTTACTACATTTCATTCGGCCCTTACGGCGTGACATTCGACCCTTACTTCTTTTCATTCGGCCCTTACGGCGTGGCATTCGACCCTTACTTCTTTTCATTCGGCCCTTACGACGAGACATTCGACCCTTACTTCACTTCATTCGGCCCTTACGACGAGGCATTCGACCCTTACTACAGTTCATTCGGCCCTTACGACGAGACATTCGACCCTTACTACATTTCATTCGGCCCTTACGACGAGACATTCGACCTTTACTTCACTTCATTCGGCCCTTACTACATTTCATTCGGCCCTTACGACGAGACATTCGACCCTT
>JBOFGC010000302.1:0-5723 GCA_051648945.1 Bacilli bacterium | reverse complement strand
TCTCGTTGAAGCGGCATACGAAGCGGGTGGATATCCTTATGTTTGGCTAAAAGACAACCGTATCCATCGTAAACTACTACAAGGTGCATCTCGTGAACAATATGAAGTGTTAGCTGACCATGAAGCAGCTTTTATGGCGAAAATGGATGCATATGTTGGTATTCGTAGCGGTGTGAACACGTCAGAATTAAGCGATGTCGCTGGTGACAAGCTTGGTCTATATGATGATACTGTATTTAAAAAAGTACACCGTGACATTCGCGTTCCTAAAACAAAATGGGTAATCTTACGCTATCCAAATGATTCGATGGCACAACTGGCGAAAATGAGCACGGAAAACTTTGAAGACTTTTACTTCAACGTTTGTAATCTTGACTATTCTAAAATGGATAAGGCGATGGACGCTCTTGTTACCCTAATGAATAAAACAGATAAAGTACGTATTACGGGGAAAGATACAGATTTATCCTTCTCAATCAAAGACATCCCAGCGATTAAATGTTCAGGACAAATGAACATTCCAGATGGTGAAGTGTATACAGCACCTGTTAAAAATTCAGTAAACGGTACGATTACATACAACGCGCAGTCACCATACCGCGGATTTACTTTTGAAAATGTGAAATTAACATTCAAAGACGGTAAAATTGTTGATGCAATTGCCAATGACACAGAGCGTATTAATCATATTTTTGATACGGATGAAGGCGCACGCTATGTCGGCGAATTTGCAATTGGTGTGAATCCATATATTTTACATCCGATGGGCGATATCCTTTTTGATGAAAAAATTGATGGTAGTTTCCATTTCACTCCTGGTCAAGCGTACGAAGAAGCGGACAACGGCAATCGCTCAAACGTTCACTGGGATTTAGTATGCATTCAACGTCCTGAATATGGCGGCGGAGAAATGTATTTTGATGATGTCTTAATTCGTAAAGACGGCATTTTCGTTTTACCAGAATTACAACCATTGAACCCTGAGAACTTAAAGTAATCTAGAAAAAAGTGCGCACAAAAAGCAACATCCTACAATGTTGTCGCTTTTTGTGCTTTTCTTCCTTCTTGTTTATTGATACACTAAAAAAATAATGAATAAAGAAAGTAGGTTACTTCCATGAAAGTAATGTTAGTTTTTGGTACACGTCCAGAAGGAATTAAAATGGCTCCTGTCGTGAAAGCTTTTCAAGCAGATAAAGACATCCAAACGGTTGTTGTAAATACAGGTCAACACAAAGAGATGCTCGACCAAGTATTAGATTTATTTCAGATTACACCTGACTACGATTTAGCTGTAATGAAACAAGGACAAACACTTGAATCGGTGAGTAACGATGTGTTACATGCACTCGCTCCTGTTCTTACGAAAGAAAAACCGGATGTTGTACTCGTTCACGGTGATACGACAACGACATTTATCGGTGCTTACGCTTCTTTCTTACAACAAATCCCTGTTGGACATGTAGAAGCTGGATTACGTACATACGAACACTATTCACCATTCCCAGAAGAAATGAACCGTTCACTTGTCGGCCGTATCGCACATTATCATTTTGCAGCGACGGAAACAAATCGTAAAAACTTGTTAGGCGAGAACATTAAAGAAGAAAATATCGCAGTTGTTGGTAATTCTGTTATTGACGCGCTGTTTGACATCTTAACAAAAGAGCATACATTTGACGAAGAAATCCAAAACGTCTTAGATAAAGGCGGACGTATGATTTTAATGACAACGCATCGTCGTGAAAATCTTGAACAACTAGATGGCATTTACAAAGCGATCAATCGCATTGTTGATGAACATGAAGATGTACAAGTCATTTTCCCAATTCATAAAAACCCAAAAGTACGCGACATTGCTGCGGCGCACCTCAACAATCCAGAACGCATTCATCTTGTTGAACCGTTAGATTATATGAGCTTCTGTCATTTAATGAACAAAGCGTATCTTCTTCTTACCGATTCTGGTGGTGTTCAAGAAGAAGCACCTGCACTTGGAAAACCAGTTCTTGTTACACGTAATTCAACAGAGCGCCCTGAAGGTGTTGCTGTTGGTACATTAAAGCTTGTAGGTACAAAAGAAGAGGTCGTGTATAGCGAATTAAGCAAACTTCTTTCTGACGAAGCGGCGTATGCGTCAATGAGCCAAGCAAAAAATCCGTATGGCGATGGTACATCATCTGAACAAATTGTTACTTATTTAAAAAAGCAATTACAAAAATAAGCGTTATGGTTGCACACTACATGTCATCCTTTTTGACAAGTAGTGTGCTTTTTCCATCTTTTCAAACATAAAATCAAAACGCTTTCAGTACCCACACTACATTTCCATTCACAAAAAGGGATTTACATGTGGTAGAATGATAGTAATAATATTTAGAAAAGTTTACATTTTCGATACAAGGAGGTCATGTGCGGAACTTCCGCAAGCCAATTATGAAAAAAACGATTTCATTAATCTTATGTTTTCTATTCATATTCACTTTATTAGTGCCAGTAGAAGCCACAACTACAGAAAAAAACAAATATCGTTCAGTTGCTTATTATTACAGTAATAAAGGCATGCAGCTCGATGCCATTGACGTTACGGCAATCACTCATCTGAACTATGGCTTCGCTCACATTTATCATCAAGAAGAAGGGTCTGACGCCAGTGACCCATCCTATACAAAAGATGTTAGCAAACATCATCAACTCCATTTAGCACCGAATGTTAAAGCAGACCTTGAAAAATTAGCTGCGTTAAAAAAGAAAAATCCAGAGTTAAAAGTTCTACTCGCAATTGGCGGTTGGGGTGCTCGTGGATTTTCGGATATGGCTGCTGAAAAACTGTCACGCACGACTTTCATTTCATCTGTGCACTCTGTTTTATCGGCCTATAATTTAGATGGTGTCGATCTTGATTGGGAGTATCCTGTAAACGGGGGATGGGGCGCAATAAAGGCGATTCCCGAAGACAAACGAAATTTTACACTCTTACTTGAAGAAATGCGTGCGACATTTGGAAAAGATAAGTTAATCTCCATTGCGAGTGCCGCGAATCCTGCTTATATTCGCGAATGGACTGAATTTGAAAAAATCTATCCTATTATTGATTATGTCAATATTATGAGTTACGACTATGCATATGGAAGTGCTTATCATAATTCAAATTTATTTGATTCTACAACATTTACAGATGTACTACGTAACGACATTTTTTCAACCGACACAATCATTCAAAATTATTTACGAACAGGAATCCCTAAAAACAAAGTAACCATGGGAATCGCTTTTTTCGGAAGAGCACCGCAAAGAAACTTTGTACCCGCAAAAGATTGGGATAATGCTGGAAAAGAGGCAACTACCCCAACATTCAATGGAAATACTTTCCCAGAAGGTGAAGATGAACGTTACTCTTACTATTATTATGAAATATTGAACCGTTTTGTCGATAAAAACGGCTTTACACGGAAATGGGACGACACAGCAAAAGTACCGTATCTTACATACAAAGATAAATTCGGGAAAGACACATTTGCCATCGCCTACGAAGATAAAGAATCGATTGCCTATAAAACAAGTTATGTAGAAGAGAACGGCCTTGGCGGCGTCATGTTTTGGTCTTATAACGGTGATAAAGATAATGAATTAACCCAAACAATCGCTAAAGAATTAAAAATTAACGCCGATATGGAAAAGTTGCCACAACCTGATCAAGTAAAAAAAGAAGAACCCGTTGATGAAAATGCACTTGTGAAAAACATCATTATCGCTGTGTTTATCCTCTTTATTTTACTTACCATTGGAATGTCTACGTATCGTAAGTTCAAAAAATAACGTACAAAAAAAGCTGTATCTCATGTCGACATATACGACATGAGATACAGCTTTTTTAGCGTTACATTTTTTCATATTGAAATAAATATTTCGCGACATCTCCTGCACCCATAAACAATAATACAGCATCTTCAAATTGATCCAATTCCGTTAAATTGAACTCATCTAAAAACTGTGCATTTGGAATGAGCGTAATTAAGTCTTGAATACTTAATTCTCCAACATTTTCTCTTGCTGAACCAAAAATATCACAGAGAAACACTGCATCCGCTTGTCGAAGTGCATCCGCAAATTCACCTAAAAATGTTTTCGTGCGTGAAAATGTATGCGGTTGAAAAATAGCGACAACTTTCTTGTTCGGATATTTTTGTACCGCCGTGTCGATTGTTGCAAGAATTTCAGTCGGATGATGCGCATAATCATCAACTAACACTTGTTGATTCTTCATATATTCATTAAATCGTCGTTTTACACCTTTTGATGTCTTCAGTTGCTTCGCTACGATTGACACATCAATTTGTTCATAATTACAAATTGCAATGACCGCTAATGCATTTAATACATGATGTTTTCCGTATGATGGAATTGTAAATGTCGCATAATACGTACTACGGATGAAAACATCAAACGTTGTTCCTTCAGAAGAAACCGACACATTTTTTGCGACAAAGTCATTTTCTTCACCATAACCATAAAAAAGTACAGGTACTTGCGCTTGAATTTTTTGTAATTGAGGATCATCTCCACACGCAACAATCGCTTTTTTCACGTTCATTGCCATCTGACTAAACGCACCAAACACGTCATCTATACTTGAAAAATAATCCGGATGATCAAAATCAATGTTTGTCATTATGCAATAATCCGGATGATATGCTAAGAAATGACGACGATATTCGCATGCTTCAAAAGTGAAATACTCACTATCTGGCATCCCAATTCCAGTACCGTCTCCAATTAACACCGATGTCTTTTTCGCACCTTGCATTACATGGGATAACAAACCTGTCGTTGTCGTTTTCCCATGTGCGCCAGTAACCGCAATCGAAGTAAATTGTTCCATCCATTTTCCTAAAAATTCATGATAGCGCTGAATCGCCGCACCTTTTTCTTTCGCTGCAACCACTTCTATATGATCATCACTAAAAGCATTTCCTAAAATTACATGCATCTCACGCGTTATATTGTCTGCATTAAAAGGTAAAAGTGGAATTCCTTTTTGCTCTAATACTTCATCTGTAAAAAATCGTTTTTCTACATCCGAACCTTGTACGGTTTCGCCCATATCATGAAGAATTTGTGCTAACGCACTCATTCCCGTTCCTTTTATACCAATAAAATGGTAAGTAGTCATTTCATTTTCCTCCATCTCGACTGTACACTTATTTTCATATGTAGTGTTTGCCTGATTTGTGCAAGTATTATGTGTGCTTATTCATGTACTGTTTGCATCTCCCGCACATCATCCATCGTAAATAAAACTTCGCGTGCTTTACCTCCGCGTTGTTCGCTCACAAATCCACGTTCTTCCATCATTTCAATGATACGACTCGCTCTATTAAAACCGATACGTAGCTTTCTTTGCAAACTTGACGTTGATATGCCCTCTTGTTCAAGCGCGTATTCACACGCCTGAATGAACAATTCATCCATGTCGTCATCGCTATTTGGTAAAATATGCAACTCTTCAACTTCTAACAAGTACGATGTATTATAATGGTTCTTTGTCCAAGAAACAACCGCATCAATTTCTTCGTCTGTTACATAACAACCTTGAATACGTACAGGTTTATTTTTCCCATTTTCTAAAAAGAGCATATCACCTTTACCAAGTAATTGTTCTGCTCCATTTCCATCAAGTACTGTTCTTGAATCAATGGCTGATACAACAGCAAAAGACAAAC
>JBOFGC010000301.1:0-4539 GCA_051648945.1 Bacilli bacterium | reverse complement strand
AATCTTCAAAATCTGTAGGTTTTAATCGTGTCAGTACTTGACGCATTCCGTTCGATTCAAATTGAAAAATTCCGTTGGTTTCTGCTTTCGCGATTAATGACAGTGCGCGCGTATCATTCATTGGAATGTTACGCCAATCGAATGGTTTTCCGCATTCTTTTTCAATAGAAATTGCCATACGTTCGACAAGGGTTAAATTGCGAAGCGCTAAAAAATCCATTTTCAACAACCCGAACTTTTCGAGCGCCTCACCCGTCCATTGTGTTAAGTTCGCGTGTTCGCCTCGTTGAACAGGCACATAACACTCTAATGGCTTGTCAGAAATGATTACACCTGCTGCGTGAACGCTACTGTGTCGAGGTAATCCTTCAATGCGCAGTGCCATTTCAAACACCTTTTTATGAAGTGCTCTTACTTCTAAATGATTTTGAAGTCCACGACTCAGTTCTTTTGCTTCGGTTAACGTAATGCCTAGTTGATGAGGAATCAATTTACTGAATGTGTCACTTTCTTTTGCACTCAACCCGTACACACGGCACACATCGCGGATTGCTTGTCTTGCACCGAATGTACCGAACGTTACGATTTGAGCGACACGTTCATCGCCATAACGTTGCCGCACATAGGCAATCATTTTGTCGCGATGGATATCGGGAAAATCGATATCGATATCGGGCATTGTTATCCGTTCTGGATTCAAAAATCGCTCAAATAAAAGGCCGTATGCTATTGGGTCCACATCGGTAATGCGTAACAAGTAACTAACGAGAGAACCCGCTGCACTTCCCCGTCCTGGGCCGACGATTATCCCTTCCTTATGTGCATAGTCAATAAAATCCCATACGATGAGAAAATAATCGACAAAATCCATAGAACTAATCACATCTAGCTCATATTTTAATCGTTTAATATATGTAGGATTTTCACTCAACTGTTTTGTTTGTAATGCGCTATAGCACAACTCTGTTAGCATTTCGACTGCACTCTTATTTTGCATGACTGGATATTTTGGAAGGCGACGTACACCAATTTCTAATTCAAAATGACATCGTTCCGCAATTTTTATACTATTTTCTAACGCTTCAGGAAAAAGTGCGAATTTTTTTTGCATGTCTTCAATTGAGGCCAAGTTCCGACCCGGTTTCTTGCTTGGTCCTTGACCATCAACAATTTGTTCACCTTCACCAATGGCAACAAGCGTTTGTTGCACTTCTACATCATTTTCATCGAGAAAGCATACATCGTTGACAGCGACATACGAAAGACCGAGTTCACGACACCAGCGAACAGTGGTCGTTGCTTTACGTTCATCACTAAGTTCGTGAAAAATACCCACTCCAATATGAAAGTCTGGCATATTCTCTCTATAATAGGACGTCAACTTTTCGATAATCTCACGGTCACCTTCGAGCATAGCGGTTGCTAATCGATGCTCGGTCGCTGAAGTAATCGCTACACAATCTTGCAAAAGTGGAAACACTTCTTTTTCTTCTAACTGCTCAGTAGGATGCAGCATTTGTTTCGAACTGAGTTTCACGAGCGAATCGTAGCCTTTGGCGTTCTTTGCTAGAAATGTCCAAGAACTATGATGCCCTTCCCCCTTTAGATGTAAACTTAGACCAAAGATAGGGTCTATTTCATGAACAGTGCATGCTTGTTGAAAATGAAAAGCACCATACATCACGTTTTTGTCGGTTAAAGCAATTTTCGACATGCCACTATCAGCAGCACGTTGGACGAGATCCTCAATACGTAAGGAACTTTGTAAAAGGCTATATGCACTTTGAGTCTGTAGATGAACAAATCCCATAAGTAGTTCCTCCTCCGTTTTTTCTTCTTACTCCTATTTTATATCGAGTAGATGGGAATTCCAAATACAAAACGTATAGATTGTCCTTCTTCATCATATGCATGATAGTAAGAAGCATTACATGGAGTTGATTTTTATCGAAAAATTACCGTTTATTCCGCAATTAATCGTCTATTATTTTATTGCTCTTGGCGTTTTATTAGGCGGAAGTTTTATCGGCGCATTTGGTGCATTTATCATCGGTGAACCACCGCTTGCTTTTTTAACTCGCCTCGCAAGTAGCCTGCGAATATGGGCACTTGTTGCAGCGATTGGCGGAACATTTGATACATTTTATAGTTTTGAACGTTCCGTTTTCCAAGGAGAATTAGATGATATTATTAAACAATTTATTTTTATTCTTTCTGCTATGGCTGGTGCTCAAACTGGCATGATTATCATTAGTTGGTTAGCAGAAGACAATTGGTGACAATTTTAGAGTAGGAGGTGCAGCAAACCTATGCTGCGTTGCAAATGAATACACAGTTTTGGCTTAAGCATAAATCGATTCGTCATATTTTATTTGGTTGTATTGTCGGAAGTATTCTGAGCTGGCTCATTTTTTTGTATATGTACGGCGAAATGCAAAATATACAATCACGTGAAATAAAAAAGAAAGATGCAACAATTGCTCAATTGAATGAAAGAATTTCTCTTTTACTAGAAGACAATGAAAAACAAAATGAAAAAAACCGAGAAATGCTCACCATTCAAAGTTTAGATGTACGCTTACTTGTACCTGCGTCTCTATTGATTGGGTCTGTATCAAAATTACACATTGAGCAATCCTTATTACGTGATTATAATCATCTTTTAACACATTCTATACAAAGTGTTTCCGAACAACAGACGCTTCTTATTACATCGATTGAAAATAAACCCTATCGAATCGATGACCGATTATACAAACTGTCTGTTCGTCAAATTGTCTTTGATAAAGTACTGAAAATTACAGTAGAATTACGAACTTCTACGCCTTGAAATCGAATCAAGTGAAACAGGTATCGACGTTCTCGTCGATACCTGTTTCTTTTAGGATAGTAAAACTTTTTCTTGTAGTGCCGCAATCACGTTCTCTGCGACTGCCCAACTTTCAATACTTCCTCCACTTGAAAGCGGATGTCCGCCGCCACCAAAGCGCTGTGCAATATCATTTATAACAATCTTTTTTGAACGGAAGCGTACGCGAATGCTATCTTGTGCTTCTTCGATAAACACAGCCCATACTTTTATTCCCTCAACATGCCCAAGTACTCCTGTTATATTTGCAGTTTCATTTGGATTCACGTTGTAGCGCTTAAGTACCTCTTGCGTTAATCGGATTTCACCGACACCATGTTCGTGAATTTTGAATGATTGATACACATACCCCATTAAACGGGCTGTATTCTCATTTATTTTGTACATTTCATTGTAAATATCTACCGGCGAAAAATCATATTTGATGAGTGCTCGCGCTGCATCAAAAGTACTCGGTCTTGTGTTTGGAAATTGAAATCTCCCCGTATCGCCAACAATCCCTGCATAGAGGAATGTACTGCTTTTTGTAGATAGTTGTAAGGCTCCATTGCTGTGATTTGTGATGAACTCATAAATCATTTCACTACAACTTGATGCGTTTACATCTACCCATACAATGTCTCCATAGGGGTCATTGTTTGGATGGTGATCAATTTTTATAAGAAACTCGCCTTTTGCATAGCGTTGGTCATCAATCCGTTCTTTATTTGCTGTGTCACATACAATAACGAGCGCGTCCTCATATACATCATCTGAAATTTCATCCATTGTATTTAAGTAAGCAAGCGTTGGGTCACTGTTTCCAACAACATATACGTTTTTTTCTGGAAAAGCTTCAATGATTGCCGTAGCAAGTCCACCTTGTGAACCATAGGCATCAGGGTCCGGTCGTACGTGTCGATGCACAATAATCGTGTTGTATTGTTGGATTTTTTCAATAATTTTATTCATAATATAAGGCATTTAACGAGTAAATGCGCGTTCACCTCCTATTTTTATGAAACGTTTGTTCGGTTATATGTATTATAACGCTTTACACGAACGATGTCTAACAGTTCTGCTCGAAATACCGCCTCTTTATTGTTTGACAATTCTTGAATTTTCAAGAAAAATAGAGCAAAAGGGGGAATTACTTATGATGATTGCTGTTGGCACAAGTATTGTTGCCTTTATATTTTATTTATTTTTTAAAGCAAAAGCACACCGAACACATTATCCAGCGCTCAAAGCGTGGACGCAACAAAAAGCGCGTATGTGTCTTGGTATTTTCGTCGCAAGTTACGGAGCGAATGTCGTTGCATCCTTTGATACGACCATTGGATTGATTGTTGGTATCATATTTATTGTCGTTGGTGTTGCTAGTTTTGTCGCTGGTGTCGTGTTGTACCGAAAATGGTTGCATCTTGCAAGTGTTGAATGGGATACATTACAAAGTGAAAAATAATTGAATGGGGAGCGAAACAACATAGGGTTTGTTTCGCTCCTTTTTCTATGAAAATATATGGTGGTTCGCGTATGTTTGTGCGGAGCTTGGGGTACTGCGCCAGGCAACTCCGCTTTCCTGTGGGGCGGCCGTGTGCCTCCTCGTCGCGGTAAAGCTGCTCCTGTGGGGTCACACGTTTCCGCCTGATTCCACGGGAGTCTCCGTTGCCTTTCTCCGTACCCTTCAA
>JBOFGC010000300.1:0-4832 GCA_051648945.1 Bacilli bacterium | reverse complement strand
CACACATAGTTCTCGCGTAACTAAATAATTTTCATAGAACATCACCATGAACGCGAGCGTAGCCTTTTTCACAACCCATAGATGAAAAGTTTTAACGCGGGCTCATATTCCGAGCAAAGTGTTACGGAGACAGATGACGGAGACTCCCGTGGGACAGGTAGCCAAGCAATACCCCGCAGGAGCAGCTTTATCGCGACGAGGAGGCTTGCGGCTGCCCCACAGGAAAGCGAAGTCGTCTGGCGTAGTAACATCAACCACCGCACACAATTCTCGCGTAACTAATTAGTTTTCATAGAAAAAGAAGCTGCCCCAAAATCTTCAACCCGACTTTGAAACAACTTCCCATCTTATTCTTTATCATGCGTTTTTAACTCACTACGGATCGACTGCAAACTCGCATCATCTGCAATATAATACCATACCCCACCAATCGTTTGACCGTCACCTTCTAACGTGCGTTGATCAATCGTCTTACGTGCCGCATAATACTTATTTGCAAATGGAATCGCTGTCGACATCGGTAAGTTTGTCTCCACATTCTTACCAATCACTTTTGCAATATCAGGCAAGTTCCAAACCGTTGACGGGCTCATTACTTTATCCGCTATTGCTGTTATCACTTGTTGTTGACGTTTTTGACGACCAAAATCACCTTCTGGGTCTAGTTTACGCATGCGGACATACCACATTGCTTGTTTCCCATTGATTGTGATTTTACCTTCTGGATAGTCAAACCCTTTGTCTGACCAAGCAAATGCATTGTCGACCTCAATGCCACCAATCGCTTCAATTACTTCTTGTAAGCCTTCCATGTTCACTTTCACATAGTAATCAACCGGAAAATCGATTAGTTTTTCTACGGAATCTACCGTACATGGAATTTTACCGAATGCATACGCATGATTGATTTTATCCTCCGTGCCACGACACACAAGTTCCGTTCGTGTATCACGTGGAATGTTAAACATTAACGTTGATTCATCTTTTGGGTTAAGTTGAGCAACGATAAGGGAGTCAGAACGACCACTATCGCCATTTCGCTCGTCTACCCCCATCATTAATACAGTGATAGGATCACCATTTTTGATTTTACCTAGAGCGGCTTTATGTTTAGGATCATCGGAATCACCAAACATGTTCGATATGCCTAAGAAAATTCGTCCAACATAAATACCGAATACGAGTAAAAGTAATAAAACAACAACTAATACAATCCGTAAAATTTTGCGTTTTTTCTTACGCTTTGCTTCGTGTCTTGTATGTCTCATGATGTACATTACCTCTTAGATGTGTAAATTATAAGCGAAAGCGTCCGTCGAATAATTCTTGCTCTAACTGTTGACGGTCTGCTGCACCTTTACATTTTTGATATTCATTAACAAACTCGTTATATTTAGCAATCATCGGTTTCGAATCACCTTCACCAACATTGCGCCCTTTGTGTAACCATAGAACTTTTGTACAAAACTTTTGTACTTGTGATAAAGAGTGACTGATGAAAATAATCGTCTTCCCTTTTTGTTTGAACTCTTGAATTTTCGCTAAACATTTATCAGTAAAAGTACGGTCACCGACTGATAACGCTTCGTCAATAATTAAAATATCAGGGTCCACATTGATTGAAATAGCAAATCCTAAACGTGATTTCATACCACTTGAATAGGTTTTTAACGGTTGATGAATAAACTCACCAATATCCGCAAACTCTTCTACTTTTGGAATTAAATCTTTTAATTGTTGTTTACTATACCCTAACATCAGTGCTTTTAATTCAACATTCTCGATACCTGTCATTTGTGAATTAAGACCAGCGCCGATACTAAGCAACGTTGCTTTTCCGTTAATTTCAACATTTCCTTCTGTAGGCATCGAAACACCTGCAATAAGGTTAGACAGTGTACTTTTTCCGGAACCATTTACACCAATAACACCAAGAATTTCGCCATGATCAACATTGAACGATACATCAGTTAATGCGCTGTGAAATTTCCCACCACGGTTCCCGAGAATTAAGTCTTTCAATTTTTCGTTTGTATTTTTATAAAGTCGAAAACGCTTAGACGCATTTTCTACTACAATTGCGTGTTGCATGAACTCACATCCTATAATCTAGTTTTACATGTAATCGATAAAGTAACGACGGAACTTGACATGTAAATAACTTCCATAGACAAATAATAAAACTACAATTCCCCAGAAGTAGCATGTCTGCCACGATAATAACATACTTGGGTCTCCATCTAATAAACTCATACGGAATCCTTCAACGACGTATGTAAATGGATTGAAGCTGATGATAAACAAGAATAATTTATTTTCTGTATGAAATAAAATCGGTGTTAAATAGAACAACATACGAATACACGATTGAAAAAATAACTGAAAATCGCGAGAAATTGTTGATAATGTACTAAGTACAAACGAACTTGTCCACAAAATAGCTGTTAATGCGAACACGAAGTATAGAAGAAATACGACTTTCCACGTAATAAAGCCATTAAATAGAACAATAGCTAATAATATAATAAGTACAACAAAGTGTGTGTATAAATTCGAAAACAACACTGCTGTTGGAACTATACTAAGTGGAAAATTCATTCTTGATACGGTGCTCAAATAAGAATGGATACTATTTGCTCCACGGATTAATGCTTGGCTTGTGTATAACCAAGGAACAATACCAACAATCATCCATAAGAAATAAGGAACATCATCGACTGGTCTACCACTACGTAAGCCAATTCCGAATACGAGCCAATAGATCATAATTTGAATTAATGGTGTTAGAAGTACCCAGAAAATACCAAGCGCTGTTGAGCTATGTTTCTTTTTTAATTCATACGTAGCCATACGATGAATTAGGTATTTGTTTGAGAAGTTTTCTTTTAAAATCGCTGCAATAGATTTCATAACCAAATCACTTTTCTTTCTATAGACATTTTTTTCTTTTCCACGCAATCCAATCACTCTACATTGCGCTTTACATTAAAACATGATACCCCTAGCATCTCTACAATAGTATAAATTAAAACACTTTTCATTGTAAGTGTAAAGCAATCACTCGTTCCTCACTACTTTAAATTTTACAAAATATTGCGTAGGATTGCACGATTTTTTTGTGATTTTGGACATATAACCCATAAAATCGTCAAAAAATTACTCTTTTCACCCTATAGATATGAAAAATTCTAGACAATTCTATCGCAAATTGATAACATTACCATAGACTGTGCAATGATTCGGAAAACGTTGCCAGAGAGTAATTTTTCACGAGTTATCCTGTAAACAGGACACAATAAAAAAAGAAGCAACCACTGCTTTCTCGTCGAATTTAGGAGGCACAATTATGAAAATTTGTACGATAGGTTTAGGCTATATCGGACTACCAACATCTGCTATGTTTGCAAAATATGGTGCAGAAGTTGTCGGCGTGGATATCGTTCCAGCTGTTGTTGAGAAATTAAACAACGGAGAAATCCACATCGAAGAACCAGGTCTAGGCGATGTAATTAAGAAAGTTGTTAAAAACGGCAACTTCCGTGCATCACTTACACCTGAAGCAGCAGACGCGTTTATCGTTGCAGTTCCAACACCGAACCACGATGATGAGCATAAATCATGTGACTTAACGTACGTACTTGATGCTACGCGTAAAGTTATTCCTTTCCTACAAAAAGGAAATGTTTTAATCGTTGAATCAACAATCGCTCCACGTAGCATGGATGATTTTGTTCGTCCACTTATCGAAGAAGCTGGATTTGTTGTTGGCGAAGATGTTTATTTAGTTCATTGTCCAGAACGCGTTTTACCTGGTCAAATTTTACATGAACTTGTTCACAACAACCGTATCGTTGGTGGTATTACACCTGCATGTACGGAAGCTGGAGCAAAAGTTTATGAACTTTTTGTTGAAGGTGAAATTGTTAAAACGGATGCAAAAACAGCTGAGATGTCAAAACTCATGGAAAATACTTTCCGTGATGTAAACATTGCTCTAGCGAACGAACTAACAAAAGTGTGTAATAGCCTAGAAATTAACGTTCTTGACGTAATCCAAATGGCTAACAAACACCCACGTGTTAACTTACATACACCAGGACCTGGAGTAGGCGGTCACTGTTTAGCAGTTGATCCATACTTTATCGTTGCTAAGTCACCTGAATTAGCAAAAATCATTCAACTTTCACGTGAAACGAACGTTTCAATGCCTCACTATGTTGTGAACGCTGCTCGTGAACTTGTAGAAAACAACAAATCAGCTAAAATCGCTGCTTTTGGTATCACTTACAAGCCAGATGTTGATGATATGCGTGAAAGTCCTGCAATGGAAATCATTGAAATGTTACAACACGAAGGTTTCAATGTAGCAATTCACGACCCACATGTTGAAACAGACAAACTAAATCTTGTTTCTGCTGAAGAAGCGTTACAAGATGCTGAAGTTGTTTTAATTTTAACAGGTCATAAAGAGTTCAAAGTATACGACTGGACAACTCTTGCTCCAAAAATGAAAAACGCTGTAATCTTTGACACTTGCAACGCTGTAAATGCTGTTGAAAAATCAGAAGAAACGCGTTATGTAAATTACGGAAATCTTTATCAGTATGTGAAAACAAGCATTCTGTAAATTGAATTCTAACGACTTTATCGTTGAAAAGCCCCTCGCCTGATTTTTTCGGACGAGGGGCTTTGTTTTGTAATTATCTTGTTTTTGTGTGCGTATGCTGGTTCTTTGGGCCCTTATGCTGGTTCATTCGATCCTTATTCTGGTTCATTCGGCCCTTACTCTACTTCATTCGACCCTTATGCTGGTTCATTCGGCCCTTACTCTA
>JBOFGC010000299.1:0-5380 GCA_051648945.1 Bacilli bacterium | reverse complement strand
GACCAGGCTTTTACTGCGGAAATGAATACTTTCGAGAACCTTGTAAAGCGTGAGCAAACACGATTAACAGCGCGCCTTTTGAAACATAGTACGCAGAAAGAGGCACAGACATCAAAACGGTATGAAAGATTTTGGATGGAGATGATTCCGACAGACATCCCGCAAGAGCGTTTTTATGGCCCGGTATATTTTTGGAATGCATACGGTCCTACTTTTTATTCGGAAAAGCTTACAATGGACCAGTTGGATTGGCATCATCATAGTTATATTGAAGTATAGATTTACGCTATCCTTGCTTCATAAAATGATACTTTTGTTTCATTTTATGAAACAAGGGTATTTTTTTTGTTTTGTTTGCAGTTTCATGTGGAGAAAAGTGGGGGATTGTGGTAACTTAAAGGTAGAAAGTGGGGGTTATGTCATGTTAATCGGTGAGTTCACACATACAGTCGATAATAAAGGACGAATCATTGTGCCGGTAAAGTTTCGCGACTCACTTGGAGAGCGCTTTATTTTGACACGTGGCTTGGACAACTGTTTGTTTGGCTATTCACTTACTGAGTGGCAATTACTTGAGAGTAAACTCCGTAGTTTACCGCTTGCTCGAAAAGAAGCACGTGCTTTTTCACGTTTTTTCTTTGCGGGTGCTTGTGAGTGTGAGACAGATAAACAAGGCAGAATTACAATTCCCCAGAATTTACTACAACACGCAAACGTAACGAAAGATGTCGTTGTTATTGGTGTTACCAATCGAATTGAGATTTGGGAACGCGAAAAATGGACAACCTATCTTACAGATAGCGAAGAAAGTGTTGAAGATATTGCGGAGAGCATGATGGATTTGTTCTAGCAATCGTAGATACAGAAGAGGTGTAAAAATGTTTCATCATATAACAGTATTATTACAAGAGTCCGTCGACGCTCTAAACATCAAACCGGATGGTAAATATGTCGATGCAACACTTGGCGGTGCAGGGCACTCCTTATTAATCGCACAGCAATTAAACGAAAATGGTCGATTATTTTGCTTTGATCAAGATGATACGGCCATTGCACATGCAAAGCAAAAATTACATGAACATATGGACAAGATTACAATTGTACGAAGTAATTTTCGTCATATGCAATCGGAACTTGAAGCACTTGGTGTAGACGCAGTGGATGGCGTTTTATTTGATTTAGGTGTAAGCTCGCCGCAACTTGATGAAGCGGACCGTGGCTTTAGTTATCACCAAGAATCGCGTCTTGATATGCGCATGGACACAACACAAAGTAAAGATGCTTATGAAGTTGTAAATACATATAGTTTTGGTGATTTAGCACGTATATTCTTTACATACGGTGAAGAAAAGTTTGCGAAACAAATTGCGCGAAACATTGAAAAACAACGTGAAATTAAACCGATTGAAAGTACAGGAGAGCTTGTAGAAATCATTAAAGATTCGATTCCACATGCAGCACGCCGTACAGGTGGACATCCAGCAAAGCGAGTATTCCAAGCCATCCGTATCGAAGTAAACGATGAGTTAAACGCATTTAGTGACGCACTCACAGGCGCAACAGCAATGTTAGCACCAAATGGCCGCCTAGCTGTTATAACGTTCCACTCATTAGAAGATAGAATGTGTAAAAAATTCATGAAAGAACACAGCTCTCTACCTGCATTACCACGCGGCTTGCCAATTATTCCAGACCATATGAAGCCAGAGTTAATGCTAGTTACGAAAAAACCAATCGTACCATCAGAGAACGAGGTCGAAGCAAATCGTCGCGCGCGTTCAAGTAAGTTACGTATTGCTCAAAAAAATGAAAGATAAAGGAAAGGAGTGTTTCCGATGGGAAATGAAGCTGTAAAACTAGAATTAAACACTTCACGTACTGCTCGAAGAACACAACAACAACCGCAACAACCGACAATTACGGTAGTAGAACCGCTTAAAAAAAGTACGCGCACATTACGACGTATCGAAGCAGCGACAATTGTTGGTGGAAGTTTAACGATAGCGATCATGGCAATCATTTTCCTAGCGAATGTCACTTCTACTGCAGTAAATCATTACGAACTCAACGGTTTAAACGCCAAAAAAGAAGAATTAATAAGTGAGAACACAGATTTGAATGCGGAGAAAAATCGATTGTCTAGCTACGAGCGAATTTTAGATATTGCGAAAAAATACGGGCTTTCATTGGATTCGAATCGAGTTCAATCGTTAGAATAGTATAGGTTGTGATGAATTTGAATAATGAAATGAAACGCAAACAGACAATGAACTTTGTAACGACAGTTCTATGGCGAATTGTCTGTTTGTTCTTTGTCTTAATTTTTGTAAAAGTAGGGTATTTGGTAGCGACTGAAAAAGTGTCAGGCAAGTCAGTAAGCAAACATACAGCAGCGCCGTATACGAAAGACATTGTTATTTCTTCAAAACGAGGCAGCATTTTGGACCGAAATGGAACAGTGATTGCCGAAGATGTGGAGTCGTATAAATTGTATGCCGTAATTTCGAGCCGAAGTGATGTAGGGCCGACACTCTCGGAAAAAGAATTTTCGGAAGTTGCCACAAAACTTGCACCAATTTTAAACATGAAACAAGAAGAAATTAGAGAAATTTTTGAATCTGGAAAAGAGAAAGATAGTTTCCAAGTGTATTTTGGAAAAAATGGGAACGATGTGTCCTATGAAACACGTAAAAAAATCGAGGCGTTAAAAATAGATGCCCTCAAATTTGAGCGTGCCCAAAAACGCTACTATCCAAATGCTACCTTTGCTTCGCATGCAATTGGCTATACAGCGTTAGTAGACGAACAACAAGTAGGCCAACTTGGTCTGGAATTGTTGTATGACGAACAATTAAAAAACGAAAATGGGATTATTCATCAGAAAAGTGATGTTCGTGGAAACGGACTTCCCTTTAGTAACAGTAATTTGACGCCACCGAAGTATGGGGATGACCTCTATAGTACCATCGATAGTAAAATCCAAACATTTTTAGAAGAAGCAATCAATGATGCAGTTAAGAAATATGATCCAGAAGAAATCGTCGGCATTGTAATGGACCCGAAAACGGGTGCGGTGCTCGCAATGAGTACGCGTCCAACATACGACCCAAACATTCGCGATATTTCAAATTTCTATAATGACGCAATCAGTAAGCCCGTCGAACCAGGCTCTACAATGAAAATATTCACACTTGCGTCAGCGATTGATAGTGGGAACTATAACGGAAATGCAACGTTCAAATCAGGGCGCTTAAAAGTAGGAAATTCGTCAATTGGAGACCACAACTGGGGTAAAGGTTGGGGCACGATTACTTTTGATGAAGGAATTGCACGTAGTTCGAACGTTGGTGTAAGTAAATTAGTCCAAGATTATATGGGATTTGATTTATTTCTCGACTATCTAAAAAAGTTCCGTTTTGATCAGAAGACGGGAATCGATTTGCCAGGTGAAAACCAAGGGGAAATCCTATTTAACTACGACATTGAAAAAATAACGACGACGTTTGGTCAAGGGACTACAGTTACACCAATTCAGTTGATCACAGCAGCAACAGCGATTGCAAACGAAGGTCAAATGATGCAACCTTATATGATTGACCGTATCGTTGCAAATGATGGGACTGTGAAAAGTAAAACCCAACCAAAGGTAATCGCTGAGCCTGTTTCGAAAGAGTCAGCGCAAAAAACAAAAGAAATTCTACGCTTAAGTCTTACTGAAGAGTACGGAACAGCACTTCCGTATAACATAGAAGGATATGAAGTTACCGGTAAATCAGGTACGGCTCAAATACCGAATCCTAAAGGAAAAGGCTATTTAACAGGTCGCGAAAATTTCTTGTTTTCATTTATTGGAATGGCACCAATGGACAATCCAGAGTTACTCATTTACGTTACGGTAAAACAACCGAAATTAAAAGTAACCGAAGTTGGGTCTGCACCAGTGAGTGACATTTTTAATTCGGTAATGTTTAATAGTTTACAATATTTAGGTGTGAAAGCGAATTTTGAAAAGAAAGACAAACGTCCGACAGAAGAATTAAATAAAATGCCGAACGTAACAAATCAATCAATTGCAGCTGCAAAAATGGCCCTAACAAAAGTAGAAAAATCGGTCGTTGTCATAGGAAACGGAACGAAAGTGATTGACCAGTTCCCAAAAAACGGAGCAACAATCGTTCCGAAAGAAAAAATCATTCTCATCACAGACAAATCACCAAAAATGCCCAACCTAATTGGTTGGACGTTACGTGATGTGATGAATTTAGCTGAAATATTCAATATTAACGTTCAGACGATTGGTAATGGTGTTGTCATTGAGCAAAGTATTCCACACGGGAGACATATATCCAAAGATGATTATTTAGTTATCAATTTAGCGGATAAAGTACCAAAGAAAAAACCAGCGACTGAAACTGAAACTGCCGAAGAAAAAGAAAGCAGTCCTATGGATTAAAAAGTAACCTCTACTAGTTTTTGGTAGAGGTTTTTATCTGATTTCGCGCGTACTTTGTGTGGTGGTCGTATGACTACGCCAGATAACTTCGCACGCCTTTCAGGGCAGTTGAAAACCTCCTCTGCGCGTGGTTCTACTTGGATACTTTTTCTCCATAACACTTTGCTCGGAATTTGATCATATGTAAAAATTTTCATGTATCCCTTGTGAAAAAGATCCGATTACATTTTGATGTTCTATTTTTGATGAAGTAAGTCATGATTTGTAGGGAATCGGAGTGGATTTTGGAAATTAAGGCAATTTATTTTGGGTTGCAGATTCGAACTGCAGGAACTGCGCATTACTTTTTCTAAAACGCTTATTAGTTGGAGGAATGTGGTGGAACGTATCGGTAAAAGGGAAGAACGTATCGATAAAAGGGTGGAACGTATCGATAAACGAGTAGAACATATCGATAAAAGGGTGGAACGTATCGATAAACGAGTAGAACATATCGATAACCGAGAAGAACATATCGATAAAAGGGTAGAACGTATCGATAAAGGAGCAGAACATATCGATAAAGAAGTAGAACATATCGATAAAGGAGCAGAACATATCGATAAAAGGGTAGAACATATCGATAAAGGAGCAGAACATATCGATAAAAGGGTAGAACGTATCGATAAACGAGTGGAACATATCGATAAAAGGGTAGAACGTATCGATAAAGGAGCAGAACATATCGATAAACGAGAAGAACATATCGATAAAAGGGTAGAACGTATCGATAAACGAGCAGAACATATCGATAAACGAGCAGAACATATCGATAAAGAAGTAGAACATATCGATAAAAGGGTAGAACATATCGATAAAGGAGCAGAACATATCGATAAAAGGGTAGAACGTATCGATAAACGAGTGGAACATATCGATAAAAGGGTA
>JBOFGC010000298.1:0-8360 GCA_051648945.1 Bacilli bacterium | reverse complement strand
TACAACATGCACACTCTTTTCCGAGTATTCGGCTGTGGAGTGTCGAACACAGTATGGTGCTCGGTGCACAAGATACTGCGACACCGCATTTGCAAGAAGGGCTACATCATCTTTTACAGCAACAATGGCAGCTTTTCGTTCGCACATCAGGCGGGCGTATTGTTGGCCTTACAAACGATATCGTAAATCTATCATTGCTCTTTCCTAACCATAGGATATACCCAACAAATTGGTATTTCGAACAGTGTTTTCTTTTCGTCCAAAATATCTTTTCACAACTGGGTATCGTAGTTTCCTATGGGGAAGTGAGCAAAAGCATGTGTTCTGGCACCTACGACATTACAATTGACGGCAAGAAAGTTGCTGGAATTGCTTTAAAAAAGAAGCGAAACTGTACAATTGTTCATTGCTATATTCAAATGTTTCAACTAAACCATCGTACATTCGATGCGATTGAACACTTTTATACGCGCACGCACTTACCTCACTCCGTTAGCTACGCTATGCACACTTCTATCGATGAATGGTGTGACAGCATTTCGATTGCGCATCTCTCTCGTTGTATAGCGCATCTTTTTTCCGAACATGACATTATTGCGCAAACCGGAAAAATTACCGATGCTGAACGCCTTCTTTTCACTCAGGAAACAGAAAAACTTCGGTTACGGTCTCTGCGACTTTTGCGATAATGTACATCAAAAAAAAGCAGTGACAACATATGCTGTCACTGCCTTTTTACTTGCTTATACTTTTTTCATACAACGCTTGCGCTGCTGTAATCATTGCTAATTTAAATACATCTTCTTCCGAACAACCACGTGATAAATCGTTTACTGGTTTGTTTAATCCTTGTAAAATCGGGCCAATCGCTTCGAAATTTCCGAGTCGTTGTGCAATTTTATAGCCGATGTTTCCCGCTTCTAAACTAGGGAAAATGAATACGTTCGCTTGCCCTGCGAGTGGTGATTCTGGCGCTTTCTTTTTTGCCACTTCAGGAACAAATGCTGCATCGAATTGGAACTCTCCGTCTAATGCTAAATGTGGTGCTAAATTTTTGGCGATTTGCGTCGCTTCAATCACTTTTTCTGTCTCAGGTGATTTTGCTGATCCTTTTGTTGAAAAGCTTAACAACGCAATTTTTGGGTCTACGCCGAATATCTCTGCTGTTTTCGCACTTTCTACTGCAATTTCTGCTAAATCATTCGCGTTTGGCGAGATGTTTATTGCACAGTCACCGAACACGTACTTTTCATCTTCACGTACCATAATGAACACACCTGATGTTTTCGAAACACCTGGTTTTGTTTTAATAATTTGCAGCGCTGGTCGAACTGTATCCGCAGTTGAGTGCGCTGCACCACTTACGAGACCGTCTGCCAATCCTAAATACACTAACATCGTGCCAAAGAAGTTGCAGTTCTTCAGAGTTGTTTCTGCATCTTCAGGAGAAACTTTTCCGTTTCTTCGTGCAACAAATGACGTAATCATTTGTTGGCGTTCTTCGTATGTTTCCGGGTCGATGGATTCGATATTTTCAATAGAAACATTTTCTTTCGTTGCTACCGCTTCTAATGTTTCACGATTCCCAATTAATATTGGAACCAGTACTTTATCCGCTTCTAAACGTACTGCTGCACGTAACACACGCTCGTCATTTCCCTCTGGAAATACGACACGTAAACCTTTATTTGTAACCGATGCTTGAATTTCTGTAAATAGCGACATAATGAGCGCCTCCCCATTGATTAAAAACATTCTATGTGAATTGATAAAATTATTTGAAAACGTATTCACAATCAGTGTATCAATAAATCTGTTATATTGATAGTGAACTTTCTGTTAAACTATTCTGTTCATTAAAAATGCGTTACAGAGTGTAAATAATTGGATTTTTTCCTCATGTGATCAAAAAACTGTTATCATTTGTTTGTATCTTATTATAGTACAGTTTCTGACCATTACTTTGCAAGTATAGTATAGTTTACGCATCTGCTCAAAGAATTTGATTTCCACCTCTCATTTTTCTTCTTTTTCTACATCCCTATGCATAAGGTTTGAGTAGTGAGCTTTTCTTATTCAAGATAGTAGCTACAACAATAGAATGATGAGGTGAAACTATGGCTCGTCTTGCTTATAACGAAAATGAAGTTCAACTTCTAGCCAGACTCATGCGTGCTGAAGCAGAGGGTGAAGGCAAAGAAGGGATGCTTATGGTTGGCAATGTTTGTGTAAACAGAGTCGTATGTGATTGTTTAGACTTCAAAAGTTTACGCACCATTTCCGATATGGTGTATCAAGAGCCTGGTGGTTTTGAAGCGCCACAAAAAGGCTATTTTTATCAAGCGGCACGTGAAATTGATATGCAACTCGCTCGGCGCATACTCGATGGCGAACGTATTTGGCCCGCAAAATATTCTCTATGGTTTTTCCGTCCATCTGGCGAATGCCCTGACCAATGGTATAATCAACCATTTGTTGGCCGTTACAAAAATCATTGCTTTTTCGAACCAGAATACGATAACTGCCCAGGTGTATACAAAATGTAAATATCATCAATTTCAGGAGGGTAATTATGACGTATTTCTCAAATCAAAATGCACAAATGCCAAACGGTGTTTCACCTTATGCAAATGCAAACGCTAATCCGAACATGAACACAGGCGTATCACCACAGAGCTACGCAATGCCTAATCAGCATGTGCAACCGAATTACGGTGCAAACGCGAATGCCAACATGTCACCTTATGCTACAAATCCTAATGTCGCGCCGCTTGCGACTGCGAACGTCCAACCAGCTTATGCTGCTCAAAACGAAATGGCACCTCAAGGTATGTTAAACGTGCAACTTCCACCACAACAACCCATTCAAGCTGTATCACCTATGCAACAAATTAAACAACAACTGAACTACACACAAGGCATGCTTCCATTAGAAGTTTCGTTTGTTGAAAACATTCTCCGTATGAATAAAGGAAAGATTGCGACAATTTATATGAGTTTCCCAAACAGCGACCAATGGCAGGCAAAGATTTTCAAAGGTGTTATTGAAGCTGCTGGGCGTGACCATATTATTATTAGTGACCCAAATGTAGGAACAAGATACTTACTTTTAACAATATACTTAGATTATATTACATTTGATGAGGAAATTAACTACTACTATCCTTTATAAAAACACACACATAAAAACCCATGTGCACAGACTTACTGTGTTGCATGGGTTTTCTCTATTTTTCACTCTTTTTTAAAGCTAAGACCTAGACAAATCCAACCAATGATAAAGCTTACGCCTCCGATTGGTGTTATTGCTCCAAGCCATTTTATCCCTGAAAGAACGAGAATGTATAAACTTCCTGAAAAAATAAAAATGCCGACTAAAAAACACACGCCTGCTGTTGTAAGCAGTTTGTTGCTGTACATTTTATGTAACAGCGCCACAATTAAAATCCCAATTGTATGAAACATTTGATATTTAACCGCAGTTTCCCAATTACCAAGTGCAGCTACACTTACCATCTCTTTTAGTGCATGTGCACCAAATGCGCCAAGTGCAACAACTACCGCACCACTTACTGCCCCAATTCTTATAAATGATTGCATAGTTAAAAATCCTCCCCCGAGAATGTTTATCAAACAAATTGTAGTTCTTTTCGAACAATTTCACAAATATTCTTGCATTATCCTAGCCAGTTTATTTTTTGTTTTGTTTCTTTAAATCCCGCAAACTTTAAAAAATCGTCAGGATACTTGTTGCTGATCATCATTGGATGTCTTGACGTATAACACGTGCCACCTACTATCCATTCTTGGGCTTTCTTCGCTTCATTTCCCCATAAAAACCAGGCAATCGCTACGTTTTTCGTACTCACATATTGAATTACTTTTTGTGCAAACACCTGCCATAACAGCTCATGTGAATTTGGTTTTCCTGTCTCACATGTGAATGAGCGATTTAGAAAAAGGACACCTTGATTTTCTAATGCATTAAACCATTCGTTTGGTGGAGCGAGTGGAAATTCTCCGTTTTCAATTCGAACTAAAATTTGTTTGAACGTCGGTATTTCTTCATATTCTTCGATTTCATTTTCGGCAGCATATACTGCTCGAACGATATTTCGCATACTCGTCTGTTTGAATGGCGTACTCCACTGTGTAAGTCCACCAATTTCAAAGCTTCTACCTGTTGCTACGCCTTCTTGGGGATAGACATCTTGTCCAAGCCAAACAACCGAAACTTTATGTAAATCGACTTCTAAAAAACGTAAAACAGCAGCTGGTGAACTAGGACAAAAGTCACCTGTTATTTGCTTTTGAATAGTATCGATTTCATTTACGACATCATTCGTCAAAAAATCATGCCAACTTTTATGTGGATTTTTAGGAATAAATGAATTCATATTTTCTCGTGATTGCATGACACTGCAATGCACTACACCTACTTTCTTCTTACTGTTCAAGCACTGTTTATTCTATTCTATTTATCCATGAATTACTAGTCAATCTATTGCTATTTTCGACATTTTTACGCCGTTTTTTCACTACGTTAGCATGGTTTTCTTCTTTATGCTAAGCATTTCTTACGATTTTCACATCATTTAAATAGGTCTTTTTACCTATTTTTGCGACAATATTTTTTATTTATTTAAAAAATCTGAATTTTATTGTACAATGAACTCGATTAGGTAAAACCTATGCACGCGTACGTTACAAAGAAGCTTGTTTGCCCGCTACTTTCTCCCAACAAATAGTTGTATAAAATATACTCTCTCCAGATTTTTTATACGTTGTTGTCCTTTGCGGGTGCAAGCTTCAATCAGTAATGAAAGCGTATACAAAAATAAAATGAGGTGAAAAATTTGAGAAAAAGTTTTAAAAAGGCTCTCAGCATTGGCCTATGTGCAATGCTACTCGGTTCTCTCAGTCCTTCGCTCTTCGCAAACGCTGCTACAAAAGCTTCTTCTTCTCAAGAAACGAACATCAACGGCATTCCTGTCCCAAGTGATTACTACGAACGTAAAATCGTCGGCTATTTTGCTTCATGGGATTATCAGTATGAAAATAAAGGAAATTCTTTAGTCACTGACTTACCATGGGATAAGTTAACGCACATTAACTACGCATTTGGTAAAGTAAACGAACAAACAAACAAACTCGAATTTGGCGACATGAAAGCCGCTACACAAGAAACGTTTGCTGGATTATCGATTGACTATCGCGGCACTCCCGTCGCATTCGACCCTACACTCCCTTATAAAGGCCACATGAATCTTCTTAGCGTAATGAAAAAGAAATTTCCAAATGTAAAAGTAATGCTTAGCGTCGGTGGGTGGGCAGACTCTCGTGGTTTCTACACTATGCTTGATACAGACCAAGGCATCGATACTTTCACAACAAGCGCAGTTGAATACTTACGTAAATACAACATTGATGGTATTGATATTGACTTTGAATACCCATCTTCTACAGCTGGAGCTGGTAACCCACAAGATTTTGACCTCTCAGACAAACGTCGTAACCAACTACCTGAACGCTATAACGTCTTCATGAAAGCTCTTCGTGCAAAACTTGATGCCGCTGCAAAACAAGACGGCAAATATTACTTAGTTACTGCTGCTTTATCAGGCTCTTCTTGGGTACTTGGTGGTCAAGGACTTGGCGAGTATGCGAAATATCTCGATTACGCAAGCGTAATGAGCTATGACTATCATGGCGGTTGGAATGAGTTCGTTGAGAACCAAGCAAACATCTATCCAGATGCTGCTGATAACGAAACGAAAAATATGGCAATGCCTACCCTCAACTTTGACTGGTCTTATCGCTACTATCGTGGCGTTTTACCACCTGAAAAAATCTTAATGGGTATCCCGTACTACACACGTGGTTGGACAAATGTACAAGGTGGCACAAACGGCCTTCACGGCACGAGTAAAACACCAGCAATCGGCAATGAAAACATTTGGGGTGACACGTTAAATGGCAAAGAAGTGCCCGCTGGAGCAAATCCGCTATGGCACGTGAAAAACTTATTAAAAAACGATACAAACTACAAACGTTTATGGGACGATGTTGGTAAAGTACCATTTGTTTGGAACGAAAAAAACCGTTCATTCCTTACTTTCGAAGATGAACAATCAATTACAGAACGTGCAAAATACATCGCAAATAAAAATGTCGGTGGAGCAATCATTTGGGTTATGAACGGTGATTACGACTACGACGCTACTTCGGGAAAATACACAGTTGGCGACACACTCACTTCTAAACTTGCGGAAGAATTCGCAAAAATCGGTCCTGCTAAAAAAACAGTAGAAACACCTACTGCTGAACCTTGGGATTTCGACGTAGCATTCGCTGGAAAATATGATCATCCAAACTTCGTTTACACAATGAAAATCAAAAACAACACAGGTCAAGATTTAAAAGACTGGACAATTAGTTTCGACATTCCTAAATCGGCGAAATTCGGCTCTTCTTGGGACGGTGTTGCGACATTAAAAGATAATGGGGACTTTACAACCGTGTCAATTAAAGGTCCTGGCTGGCAATCATTCACAAACGGCTCAACTGTTTCAATGCAAGGCTCTATTGTTCTTGCATTCACTGGTCCTCGTAACTTCATGTTAAACGGACATCCTATGAAATCTGTTGTTGGTGACGTAAAACCACCTGAAAAACAACTTTTAGCTGGTTCACTCACAACATCTACTCTAAATTCAACGGATGGCGCGTTCCAAATTAAAGGTTCAGTTCCGGAAAACAACACTGCAACAAGCTACCAACTTCTAGAGAACGGTAAAGCAGTAGCAACGAAAACACTTGATCCAAATCGTACAGCGCCAGTTGCTTTTACTTTTGACGCTTCTGGTAAAGCGGATGGCACATATACGTACGTGCTTGAAACATTAGCTGGTAACCTTGTCAAACAATCAAACAGTATTTCTGTACTTGTGAAAAAAGGTGTTGTATTACCACTTGTAGCTGGAACGGTTTCTGCTAGCGCTACAACGTCAACAGACGGCAACTATACGGTTACCGCTACAGCTCCTAAAAACAACGCAGCAACGAGCTACCAACTTTATGAAGACAACACAGTAATCGCAAGCGGTGCCCTCACTGCAAACGCAAGCACTGACACACTTATTTCGAAAGCGATTACAAACAAGGTAAATGGCACATATTCTTACAAACTTGTTCTTTCTGATGCGAGTAACAAGACTGCTACTTCTTCTGTTACTACTGTCAAAGTAGAACGTTCTGTTGTTGTAAACAATGCACCTACTCTTTCTGGCGTAGCTGACCAATCACTTACTGTTGGTGATAGCTTTAATGCAAAAGGTAATGTCACTGCTTCTGACAAAGAAGATGGCGACTTAACAAGTAAAATCGTAATCTCGTCAAATGTCGACACATCAAAAGCTGGCGTCTACACTGTAACATACACAGTGACTGACAACGGTGGTCTAAAAGCGACTGCTTCTGCAACTGTCACTGTTAAAGCAAAAGAAACAACAGGCGATAATTGGGATGCAAACAAAGTCTACTTAAATGGAGATATTGTCATTTACAAAGGCGAAAAATACACTGCTAAATGGTGGAACAAAAACGAAGCACCTGACAAATCACAAGCTTGGAAAAAAGCTGAAGTGGTAAGTCCGGATGGCACAAAAGTATACGCTCCTGGTAGTGTGTACGTGAGTGGCGACGTAGTAAGCTATAATGGCAAAAAATATCGCGCAAAATGGTGGACACAAAGTGCACCTGGCAGCGACGATAGCTGGGTTGTTGTAGGATAATCATTGATTTGTATGGAGACCGCTGTTCGAGTGTTGGGTGATACTGACATTGGGATGGTGGTTTTTTTCTGTACTTTTTGGAACGGGGGATTGGGCGAGGATTGGACGCTCGGTTGACTTTGGCTTGCTTTATTGGGTCTTTATTTGGATTTATTCGGCACTTACTGCTATTCATTCGGCACTTACTTCGATTCATTCGGCACTTACTCCTCTGCATTCGGCACTTACTCCTCTGCATTCGGCACTTACTTCAATTCATTCGACACTTTCTCCTCTTCATTCGGCACTTACTTCAATTCATTCGGCCCTTACTTCGATTCATTCGGCCCGTACTCCTCTGCATTCGTCACTTACTCCTCTGCATTCGGCCCTTACTCCGATTCATTCGTCACTTACTCCGATTCATTCGGCCTTTACTTCGATTCATTCGACACTTACTTCGATTCATTCGGCCCTTACTTCAATTCATTCGACACTTACTTCGATTCATTCGGCCCTTACTTCGATTCATTCGACACTTACTTCGATTCATTCGGCCCTTACTTCAATTCATTCGACACTTACTCC
>JBOFGC010000297.1:0-2472 GCA_051648945.1 Bacilli bacterium | reverse complement strand
TGGGAAATTTTTTGGCTTTCGGACGATATCGACATCCGCTGGCAACCCAAGTCAACTTTCCGGAAAAGAACTTGTAAAAAGAATAAAGCGAACGCCACATGACCCTGTGCTCGTTATGTTTGATGATAGCGGCATTGTTGGTTTAGGAAAAGGGGAAGAATCGCTCCGCTACGTTGCAACACACCACGATATAACCGTACTCGGAGCATTAGCAGTCGCAGCACGAACGCATGGCGATGAGTGGACGCGTGTACATGTGAGTATTGATTGTGAAGGAAATCTTTGTAGCCATGGCGTGGATAAAAGTGGTGTGCCTGATATTGAAGATGGACGCGTAAACGGAGATACCGTCTATGTACTAGACCAACTCAACATCCCTGTCATCGTCGGTATCGGTGATATCGGAAAAATGCGCGGCATAGACGATTATCGTAAAGGTGCACCAATTACACGTAAAGCAATTGCAATTATCTTAGAGAGGAATGGGATGGATGTCAGTCGATACGACAAAGAAAACGTATTTTTCGAGGAGCCTTGAAGCAAACGAAGAACAGTTAAAAAAAATGATCGGTGTAGATCCTAGTTTTGATGCCGGAATTCGAGACTTTGTATTTTTAAATACGCGAGTTAAAGTATTTTTTGTAAACGGATTGGTCGATTCGATGTTAGCATCACAACTTTTCACGACGTTACTTGATATCAATTCAGGTGTGAAAAGTCCAAAAGGCACGATGCAACAAATTATTAACCAACTAAGTTCTCAAAGTGTTGAGATGGTCGATACGTTAGAAAGTGCTGCGGTGAAAGTGATGAGTGGGCTTGTTGTACTCATCGTCGAAGGTGAAATGCGCGCAATCGCAGTTGATGTGAGAAGTTATCCAGGACGTGGTCCATCAGAACCGGACACGGAAAAGGTTGTTCGAGGGAGCCGCGATGGATTTACGGAGAACATTATAGTTAACACAGCACTCATTCGACGAAGAATTCGAGATGACCGTTTACGTTTTCCTATTATGCAAGTTGGAGAGCGTTCAAAAACGGATATCTGTCTTGCTTATATTGATGGTGTCGCAAATCCACTTCTCGTTCAAAAAGTGACCGATAGACTTAAAGAAATTGATATTGATGGACTTTCGATGGCAGATAAAACGGTCGAAGAATTTATATTAGATCAAGGCTATAATCCTTTTCCCCTTGTTCGATATACGGAGCGTCCTGACGTGTGTGCAGCGCACATTTTAGAGGGACATGTTGCAATTATCGTTGATACATCGCCTAGTGTGATAATGACACCGACAACATATTTTCATCATATTCAGCATGCGGAAGAGTATCGCCAAGTGCCTCTCGTGGGTACTTTTTTACGATGGGTACGCTATATAGGCATTCTGTTAAGTTTATTTATTCTGCCAATTTGGTTATGCTATGTCGTTGACCCCTCATTACTTAGTGAAAGCTTTGCTTATGTTGGACCTGAAGAAGTAAACAATATACCAATTGCTATTCAAATTTTACTTGCAGAAGTCGGTGTGGAATTTTTACGAATGGCCGCGATACATACCCCGACTGCACTATCGACTGCTATGGGTTTGGTGTCGGGAATTCTCATCGGACAAATCGCAATTGATGTCGGGATTTTTGTCCCCGAAGTCGTAATGTATGTAGCAATCAGCGCAATCGGTGCGTTCGCGACCCCGAGTTATGAACTATCCCTTGCAAATAAAATAATAAAAATCTTTCTCATCCTTTGTGTGACATTTTTTCATGAGACCGGATTTGTCGTAAGTACAACGCTCGTTCTGCTTTATCTCGTACGAATAAAATCACTAGGAACGCCCTATTTTTGGCCGCTATTGCCATTTAACTGGGGCGCACTTAAACAAGTTCTTATCCGACCACCGATGCCGAATTCAAAAGAACGTCCAAGTGCCATCCATCCGACTGATAATATGGAACAACCTGAAAAATAGAATAATTCGAAATTCGCATTGTTGTTTCTCATGATATGTGATAAAATTCGCATAATTCATGAAAAAGTAAGGGTGAGGTTAATGTTGTTTGGAAGCAGTGAAGTAAACGAGCAAGGAGAATTAACAATCGGTGGCGTTCAAGCTGTGGAATTAACACAGCAATACGGTACGCCACTTTATGTATTTGATGTTGCACATATTCGAAACAATATTTCCGAAATTCGAAAAGCATTTGAAGAAACAGGCGTACCATTTCAAATTGCCTATGCAAGTAAAGCCTTTTCAACAATCGCAATGATTCAACTCGTTCAACACGAAGGGATTACACTCGATGTAGTAAGCGAAGGGGAACTATTTACTGCACTCGCTGCAGGATTTCCAGCAGAACATATCCATTTCCACGGCAATAATAAGAGCATAAGAGAACTAGAATATGCGATTGAAAGCAACATTGGTTGTTTTGTAGTAGACAGCTGGTTAGAGCTTGAACGCTTACAACAAC
>JBOFGC010000296.1:0-6255 GCA_051648945.1 Bacilli bacterium | reverse complement strand
ATGCAGCGAAGCAACAACTTCTTCCAATTGCTTATAATCAACAACAAGTTGCTGATTGCTCAGCTGTTATCGCAATTCTTGCTGACACACAAGTCGCATCGAAAATTGACGCAATCTTTGGTCCTGCTGTTGATGCTGGCTTTTTAACTGAAGAAGTGAAAGCTTCTCTTACTGCCCAAATTCAAAATGCTTACAGCGACGAAAATAACGCTAAGCTTTCCGCTGTGTCAAATGCATCACTTGCTGCAATGCAACTTATGCTTGTGGCTAAAGACCGCGGATGGGATACGTGTGCAATCGGTGGGTTTAATCCAAAAGCTTTTGTTGAAACATTTGAAATTGAAAGTCGCTATGTTCCTGTTATGTTGATTGCTTTAGGTAAAGCTGCTCAACCTGGACGTCCTTCATCACGTTTAAGTAGTGATACGTTTGCTTCATTTTTATAAGAATAATTTTCTGATGACATATTTGTAGTAGTGAATGTGAATCCTGATTGATTCATTGCCTTTCTTTAATTGGAGATGGGTGGTGGATTGGTTGGGATTTTTGGGATTTTGGGAGCATGAGGTGATTTCACCGTGCCCTTACGTTGATGCATTCGATCCTTACTCACACTCATTCGGCCCTTACGTCGATTCATTCGATCCTTACGCACACTCATTCGGCCCTTACGTCGATTCATTCGACCCTTACTCACACTCATTCGGCCCTTACGTCGATTCATTCGACCCTTACTTACACTTATTCGGCCCTTACGCCGATGCATTCGACCCTTACTCACACTCATTCGGCCCTTACGCACACTTATTCGACCCTTACGTCCACTCATTCGGCCCTTACGTCGATTCATTCGGCCCCTACACCTCCACATCCGTCCCTTACGCCCGCTTATTCGACCCTTACTTTCAATTGTTAACAATAACTAACCACTTCGTCACATTTTCCCAATATAACAATGTTTTTTCAGATTAAATTGTTTGAATGCGAAAGATAATGTACAATAATGAGAAATGAGAAATTAAGAAAGAGGTCGTTGTATGGAGAACACACAATCGAATTTTATACGTAACATCGTCATCAATGATTTAGAGTCGGGAAAACATAACGAGATTGTTACGCGCTTTCCTCCAGAGCCGAATGGTTATTTGCATATCGGACATGCCAAATCCATCATTCTAAACTTTGATTTAGCGGATGAATTTGGTGGTCGTACAAACTTACGTTTTGATGACACGAATCCATTAAAAGAAGACATTGAATATGTGAATGCAATTAAAGAGGATGTTCAATGGCTTGGGTATGACTGGGACGGTTTATTTTTTGCATCGGACTATTTTGAAACGATGTACCAAAAAGCAGAGCTTTTAATTACAAAAGGTTTGGCGTATGTTGATGATTCAAGTGCTGACGAAATTCGTGCACTTCGTGGAACGTTAAGCGAACCTGGAAGTGATAGTCCGTATCGTACACGTTCTATTGAAGAAAGCTTAGAATTGTTCAAAAAAATGCGTGCAGGCGAGTTTGCTAATGGTGAAAAAGTGCTTCGTGCAAAAATCGATATGCAATCACCAAATATTAATTTGCGTGATCCTGTTTTATATCGCATTTCACATACGACGCACCATAACACTGGTGATGCGTGGTGTATTTATCCGATGTATGCCTTTGCTCATCCATTAGAAGATGCGCTTGAAGGTGTTACACATTCAATTTGTACAATTGAGTTTGAAGACCAACGTCCACTCTATGATTGGGTCGTTCAAAATTGTGAAATGGAGAGCATTCCTCATCAGTATGAATTTGGTCGTTTAAATCTAACGAATACAGTAATGAGTAAACGCAAACTGAAACAACTTGTTGATGAAGGCGTTGTTGATGCGTGGGATGACCCGCGTATGCCAACGATTTCAGGGTTACGTCGTCGTGGCTTTACACCAGAAGCGATTCGTGCTTTTTGTAAAGAAATCGGTGTTGCGAAGACGAGTGGTACGGTCGACTATAGCATGCTCGAGCATTTCATTCGTGAAGATTTAAAACTGAAAAGCCCACGCACAATGGGTGTTTTAGATCCGTTAAAAGTGGTAATTACAAACTATCCAGAAAATGAGATTGAATGGTTAGATGCTGAAATCAATCCTGAAAACTTAGAAATGGGTATGCGTAAAATTCCTTTTGGTCGTGAAATTTATATTGAACGTGAGGACTTCATGGAAGACCCTCCGAAAAAATATTTCCGTCTTTTCCCGGGAAACGAAGTACGTTTAAAACATGCTTATTTCATTAAGTGTGAAGAAGTCATTAAAGACGAAGAAGGTAACGTAATTGAAATTCGTTGTACGTATGACCATGAAACGAAGAGTGGTTCAGGCTTTACAGGTCGTAAAGTAAAAGGTACGATTCATTGGGTTGAAAAATCACATAGTATTCCAGCAACGTTCCGTCTGTATGAGCCACTTATTTCAGATGACGCTGAGCAATCAGGTGATTTCTTGCAAAACATTTCTCCTGATTCATTGCAAGAAGTGCAAGGATTCATCGAGCCAAACATGAGCGATGTTTCTGGAAATGACAAGTTCCAATTTTTCCGTCATGGCTATTTTAATGTAGATCCTAAACTTTCTACACCTGAACACATCATTTTCAACCGTATTGTCTCTTTAAAAAGTTCGTTCAAACTTTAAGTCAAAGAGAGAAGCTATCCACAAGATAGCTCCCTCTCTTTTTTCTTTTGTCCATTTTATTTTCAAATGGCAACACTATAGCTATACGCATCTAGAAAGGATTTTCAACTTATGAAAGCTTATCGTTTTTCCATTATTTTATTATTATCTATTATTTTTGGTGGCACAATTGGTTGGTATTTTGGTACTGATGCTGTTGCACTAAAACCACTTGGTGACCTATTTCTAAATCTTATGTTTACGATTATTATTCCGCTCGTTTTCTTTAGCATTGCGTCTTCGATTGCGAACATGCAAAGTGCAAAGCGACTCGGTCGAATTATGAGTACGATGTTCGGTTCTTTTATTTTCACAGGGGTCATTGCTGCTGTTGTTATGCTACTCGTTGTGAAGGTCTTCCCTTTTAACTCTACAGCTAACATTGCTCTAGAAAAACCGGAAAGTGTAGATGCAATAAGTCTTGGCGATCAACTTGTTCAGATGGTTACAGTTCCTGATTTTGTTGAGCTTTTCACACGTCAAA
The DNA here is from genome assembly GCA_051648945.1 of Bacilli bacterium. Lineage (GTDB taxonomy): Bacteria > Bacillota > Bacilli > JBOFGC01 > JBOFGC01 > JBOFGC01. The sequence continues at coordinate 3,051 of JBOFGC010000296.1, read as the reverse complement.
ATATGATGGCTATGATTTTATTCTCTGTACTTATCGGTTTTGCTGTTAGTTCACTTGGCGAACGTGCTGAATCGTTCCGCCTATTTTTGAACGCAGGTTCTGAGGTCATGATGAAGGTCGTGAGTTTTATTATGTATTACGCACCGATTGGTCTTGGTGCATACTTTGCAACACTTATCGGTGAGTTTGGTCCTACTTTACTTGGTGACTATGTCATGTCGGCCGTTATCTATTATCCAGTATCTTTTCTTTACTTTGGTATATTTTTTACGTTCTATGCTTATTTGGCAGGAAAAAAAGCTGGCGTTTCAATCTTTTGGAAAAACGCGCTTGCTCCAACTGTTACAGCCCTTGCAACGTGTAGTAGTGCCGCTGCAATTCCTGTGAACTTAGAAGCAACGAAACGTATGGGTGTGCCGAAAGATATTCGTGAAACGACGGTTCCACTTGGCGCTGTAATGCATAAAGACGGTTCGGTTTTAGGTGGCGTTATTAAAATCGCATTCTTGTTTAGCGTATTCGGCATGGACTTTTCAGGCTGGAATGTGATGGCCGCAACAATCGTTGTCGCGATTTTATGTGGAACGGTTATGGGCGCTATTCCGTCTGGTGGTATGATTGGTGAGATGCTCATTTTAACGCTCTTTGGTTTCCCACTTGAGGCGTTACCAATTATCGCTGCGATTAGTACAATCATTGACCCACCTGCCACGATGGTCAACTCAATGGGGAATACGGTTACACCAATGTTAATCACTCGTTTTGTTGAAGGAAAAGATTGGTTAAAAAAACAAATGATATAAGAAAAAAGCTGTTTCACATTTCGTGAAACAGCTTTTTTGTTTTTATAATTTAAAACGCGCGACAACTTTTTGGAGTTGGTTTGTTGTTTCGACAAGTAACTCATTCGCTTCGACGATATGATTCATAAGCGCTGTTTGCTCTTGTGTTGATGCTGTTACATTTTGAATTTGACTACTTGAACTTTGGAAACTGCGTTCTACTTTTGTTGTGGCTTGTGAAATATGTTTACTAGCGCCAACAAGACGCTCAATGTACGTTTCCATTTCGTTAATTTTACTCTCTAGACCATTCATACTTTGTGCAATATTTTGGAAGTGAATCCCTGCTTCCGTTGCTTTCGTTATACCACCTGACACTGCAAGTTCTGAATCTTGTGTGTGTGCGATTACTTGTGCTAAGTTTTCTTTGTTTTCTTGAATGATTTTCGCAATCATTTCTGTCGCTTTTTGTGATTGATCAGAAAGGGAACGCACTTCTCCAGCGACAATTGCAAATCCACGACCTGCTTCTCCGGCACGCGCTGCTTCAATAGCAGCATTTAGTGAAAGTAAGTTCGTCTGATTAGAAATCGTTGTAATTGTATCTAGCATTTCCGTGATTTTTTGGAAGCTACTTTCTAGCAACTGAACATTTTCACGAGTGTTGCTTGTACTGCGTGCAATTTCATCCATACTGCTTAACGTCGAGATGAGTGTATTATTGCCATCTTCTACTGTTCGTGCTGTATGTTGGACGTTTTTAATGTTATCCATTGCAATTGAAGCAAGTTGCATAACCGCTTCTTCTGTTTGTGCAATCGCACCATTTGTTTCTTCTACTGCACCACGCTGCGTTTCAACATCGTCCGCAACAGTAACCATTGCATATGAAATTTGTTCAGATGCTGTCATTGCATTATCTACAACGCGCGTTAATTCATCTGCTGTACTTGTAATCGCTTGAGAAGAGTGTGTTACATTGCTTACAATTTGACGTAAATTCGAACTCATCTCACCGAAGCTTTTTTGAAGATCCCCGATTTCTGACTGTTCTACATCCGCTACTGTTTCACTACTCAAATCACCAGATGCGATTGTGTCTGCCTCTTTAGACAATCTTTGAAGTGGTTTTGCAATTCGATTTGCTGCATAAAGCACTAAGAATGCCAGTAATATCGTAGTTGCTAAAAAGATACCAACTAAGACGTATTTCATCATTGTCAAACTACCATAAAATTCACTTGTTGGTGCGTATAAAACTGCCACTAAGCCTGTCTCACCAATTTTACTTGACGCATATGTATCTTGGTCACCTGAGTCTTCCCATGTCCATGGTACAACCACCTCAGCACCAGCAAGCAAGTCTGGTGCAAGCCCTTTTACAATGCCTCCATCAACCGTATAAATGTTATCAGTAACCGGACGTGATGGATGAATAATATAGTTTCCATCTACATCAAAAATCATCCCATGTCCTGTTTCAGCTAACTTCGCTTCAAGAGAAATCCCTTTTAGTTCTTCGAGATTTAACTCCGCTGTAATCATTCCGCTAACTACATTTCCTTTTTTTACAGCTTTAGCCACTGTAATTGTACGGTATTTTCCGTTATCAATCGCTTTTGAATAGGCGATACGGTCTTCTGATAACGCTGGTTGTATCCATTCTTCTGCTGTAAGTTTACTAAATGAAGCATTTGACTCTGCCGTGAATTTAGCATTCAATAACGCTTCATTTGCTTTTAACATACTCTGTACTTCACTATTAATTCGGTCTGGACTCTCTTCTTTCGCTACAATTTCACTTAACATTTGTAACTGCGCTTCCACATGCGTGAAAAAATTAGTTACTGTACTTTTATAATTGTGTAGCGTAAGAATAACTTCCTTCTCTACTTTTTCTTTCATCGTCGTCTCAGTAAGTTTAAAAACAGACCACCCGATTACAAACATGAGTACTACGAGTGGTAACATTACCGTAGCAATCAATTTCTTTTTAATCCCATAAAATCCCCGTTGCATGATAAATCCTCACTTTCTGTGTTTCACTACTTCTTATATCGGCAAAAGTTTCTAATAGATTAGTTTACAAACAAAAAAACGCCGTTTCCAGCGTTTGGGTTTACTTCTGTTTGAGTAACAAAAGTCTTTGCTTATGATGTTCTAGTTGCTTCTCGGTTTCTTCAATTTCTTTCACTAAAGCAAATGCCCCCATAAAGTCTCCACCTGATTCCGAAAAATCTTCGTTTAATACCTCAAGATGCTTTTCAAC
>JBOFGC010000295.1:0-2557 GCA_051648945.1 Bacilli bacterium | reverse complement strand
TATAACAACAGCGACATTTTCGCAGGTCGAGCTAATATCGGCGCAGTGTCATTAAATCTCCCGTACTTAGCGTTAACTTCCGAGTCACGCGATCAGTTCTTTAACAAAGTCCGCTACTACGCCGAATCAGTGTTCGAGTTCTTGGACGAACGTTACGAAAAAGTTGGGAAGCAACTCGGGCGTTCTAACCCGTTATATTACGTTTACGGTGGTGCTTGGAAGTCGGTCGGAATGGACGAACCTGTTGCGCCGATCCTAGAAGCAGCGACAGCTTCTCTCGGCTATGTCGGATTGAACGAAGCTACGCGCGTGTTAAACGGGAAATCGTTAGCTGACGACCAATCGTTAGCTCACGAAATTCTTGATTTCTTGGATACGTTGAAATGTGAAGCTGTCGAGAAATACGGGCGACTATTCGCTATTTACGCTACGCCGGCTGAGAACTTGGTTGGTCGTTTTCAGAACATCAACCGCGCTAAATTCGGAACTATCGAACACGTAACCGACTCTGCGTACATGACGAACTCGTTCCACGTTCACGTGCGTGATAAAGTTGACCCTTTCGAAAAGATTGCAATCGAAGCTCCGCTGTTCCATAAATCGAATGGTGGTCACATTGTATACTGCGAAATGAGTCAGTCAGCGAATATCGGCGCGCAAGAGTTAGTAGTACTTGACGCGATGAAGCGTGGTTTATATTTCGGTGTAAACTTCGTCACAACGTCGTGCATGTCGTGCGGTGAAAACGGATTACATGAAGATTGTGAACACTGCACACGCTGTGGATCTGATTCGTTATTCCAAGCTGTCAGAATTTGTGGATATTTAGCAGCTAACAAGTTAAACGGAAAGAGCCGCGCTAGTGAACACAAGACGACCGAGATCTCGGAACGTTACAAACATTTAGAACCTAAAGAGCGACGATGAAATACTCGTCGTTTTTTTTTCGCAAAAATGCTTGACACTGTTAACGCTTGCTGATATCATTAAGTCATCGGTTGAGAACGCCGAAGAAAGTAGGAGGTAGTTATGGAGATTGTAACAGTACAAACAATACTAGGGAGAGATTTCACTGTATACGGTACGACAGACGAACCGCTATTCTTAGCGAAAGATGTGGCTAGTTGGATAGAACATACTGATATGAGTAGAATGGTTAACTTAGTCGACGAAGAAGAAAAGCTGAAACGTACATTATACGTATCAGGTCAAAAAAGAGAAATGTGGTTTCTCACCGAAGACGGTCTGTACGAAGTTCTCATGCAGAGCCGCAAACCGGTAGCTAAATCGTTTAAGAAAGAAGTAAAAACAGTATTGAAGTCATTACGGAAGCACGGACTATATGCGACTGCTCCAACGATTGAAAATATACTCGAAAATCCTGACTACGGTATCGAGCTGTTGCAAAAACTAAAACAAGAACGTGCGGAACGAGAAGCATTACAACTCAAACTAATCGAAGCTCAGCCGAAAGTAACGTACTACGACACGATCTTACAGAGTGACGACTTAATGACGATTCGTCTGATCGCGCAAGATTACGGTATCTCTGCGAGTAAGTTGAATCAAATATTACACGAGCAAAAGATTCAATACAAGGACGGAAAAACGTGGTATTTATATTCCGATTATCAAGGTCACGGTTACGTCAAGACTCAGACATTCCCGTATACACGACCTGACGGCACTTCCGGTTCAAAAGTTCACATGTCTTGGACGCAGAAAGGGCGACTTCTGATTCATGATTTATTAACCGGACTCGGAATTATTCCAGACGCTGACAAATAATACTTGACGCGGTTACGCACACATGCTACACTATAAACGTAGCAAATATCGAAAAAAGGGAGAACAACCATGATTTTACAAAAACTACCAACATCTGACTTAGCTTTATACGACGGTCTGAAAGCACTTGACCGTAAAGATACAGAAATATTCGAAATGATGAGAGCGATCACGTACTTCGAAGACTGCAACTTGAAGCGTGACCACCATTATTCATTCGTACAGAAGGTTAATTCGAAAGTGTTTAACGCGATTACAGGACAAACGAAGAAATACACGACGACGCGAAAGTTAACCGCGAAAACGATCGCTGTAGACGGCTTCGACTTGGTATTCAAAGATATCAACACCGAAGAAATCTTCATTATCAATAACGCGAACATGCACAACTTTATCGTGTTCTATCATTAAGCGGAGGTTGTCACAATGTTAACAGAATTAAAAAACAACATTTTACGAAAACAGCGAGCCGGTTACGGGGGTCACGTAACTGACGACTTGTTCGACGTAAAACAAGATGTGCGCAGACTCGTAGCGACACTCGCACGGTTCGGGTATGTATCCGATTCACACAAAAACGTAGTCACTGATCTAGCAGAAGCGTTTAAAAACGACAACTGCGATCATTACTACGCAAACGCGTTACACGTTCCGGTTGAAAAGATTCGCAGCGTGAAAGCCGGAATCGACAAGAAAATTACCGCCGAAATGTATTTACGTTTCTGCACGCTGAAAAACGAAAATTTCATCGCGCGTTTAAACAAGGCAG
>JBOFGC010000294.1:0-1763 GCA_051648945.1 Bacilli bacterium | reverse complement strand
AGTCCTTCCACACTCAATTTATAAGAAAAATTTTGTTGTGGCGTAGAGAGCTGTGCTAGATGTGGTTCAACAGTCATTTCAAACAAATAACGTTGCTGTTGATAACAGATTAATCCATTATTTCCTTTAAAACGAGGGGGGATGTAATGCGCAAACACTTCAAAACAGCATTTTGCATTTTTTAGATGTGTAAACGAAGCTTGCAAGGTAGAACTCTTACTATCAAACTGTTGAAACGGCTCATTCCAAAGACGATACAAAACGTCACAATGCCAGTCATACATGCCCTGTTTCCTCCTTTTTAGTTAAAACAGCCTGCTCAAGTGAGCAGGCTGTACAATGCTTAACGAGGTTCAACAATTAGTTTGATTGCCGTACGCTCTTCGCCATCAATTTGAATATCTGTGAAGGCTGGAATACAAATTAAATCAACACCACTAGGCGCTACAAATCCTCGTGCAATCGCAACTGCTTTTACTGCTTGATTTAGTGCTCCTGCTCCAATTGCTTGGATTTCTGCTGCGCCACGTTCTCTCAACACACCAGCCAAAGCACCTGCAACCGAATTAGGGTTAGATTTTGCTGAAACTTTTAATATCTCCATATTAAGAATCCTCCTCAAAGCATGAAAAAATTCAAGTATTTCGCTTTACAAATCCATTCTATTCTGTTGCAAGTACTTGTATGCCGATTTATAAAGAGTATTTGTCCAATAAATATTTTACAAGTAAATTCGTTTGAAAATAACTTCTGATAATTCCTCGCCTTGCATGCGAATTCTCGTAATTTTTTTTGCTTTACCCTCTGCATTTGTTTCAACTAAAACAGCATTTAATTCTGTTTCTGTTTCCGCCACTTCAAAACGAACGGGTAATGACGTTTTAAACTTTTTAATGACTGCCTCTTTCTCAACACCGAGAATACTGTCTGTCGGTCCTGTCATGCCTACATCCGTTACGTAGGCTGTCCCTTTTGCTAAAATTTTCATATCAGCCGTTGCGACGTGCGTATGCGTTCCTACAACAGCGGATACTCTGCCGTCTAAATAATAACCCATCGCTTCTTTTTCACTCGTTGCTTCCGCATGGAAATCAACGAAAATTGTTTTTGTACGCTTGCTCGCTTCTGTTACTAACTCATCTAGTTTTGCAAATGGACAGTCGATTGGTGGTAAAAAGGTACGACCTTGTGCATTAATGACTGCAATTTCACCTTCTGGGGCTTTGTAGTACACAATGCCTTGTCCTGGTGTTCCTTCTGGAAAGTTAGCAGGACGAACCATTTGTTTTGCGTCATCGATAAAATCAAACACTTCACGTTTGTCCCACGTATGATTACCGAGTGTGATGACGTGTACACCCGCTGCTAAAAACTGACGATAAATTTTTTCTGTGATTCCTTTTCCTGATGCTGCATTTTCGCCATTCACAATCATGACAGACGGCATATATTGACTTTTTAGAATTGGGAGTGATTGCAATAACTGTTCACGACCAGGAGAACCGACAACATCTCCAACAAATAAAATCTTCATTGTAAAACCTTCTTTCCATTTCGCTGTACATTGTTACCTTAACGTACCTATTTTCTTTATTTTTTACCTTCTCTATGCGAAAAGGTAAGTTATGTATAATTTTCCAATTGTAGCATAGAAAATATAAAAAAATAAAGTGGTTTTCACCACTTTATTTCGCGTACTCCACAGCTCTTGTTTCACGAATGACTGTGACTTTAATATGTCCTGGATAATCCAGTTCTTCTTC
>JBOFGC010000293.1:0-6019 GCA_051648945.1 Bacilli bacterium | reverse complement strand
GTAGGAACATATCAATAAAACAGTAGAACATATGTTAAAGTGAATCCCGCTACCAACAATCCTCATTCCCCCCCTCACCCCATCTCTATCAAAAACAGTTCTACTCTATCAATCTCTAGCATAAATTACACTATCAGATAAAAGAGAGGGTTGAGGAAGATGGTAAATAGAGTAGTTTTGTTAATAAGTGATTGGGTGAAAATTCGGACTTGGTATATACGATTTCTTCTATTTGCTGTTGTGATTTCGGGGATGTCGTTGTGGGGTGTGAAACAGTTAGACGATGTTTCGGTTGAGCGGTTGGAGCGGTTTGTGCAACAATTTCCGAAACATTGGTATTTGAGTGTGCTTGGGAACGAAAATCGATATTATGTAAAAAAAATAAGCCCGGAGAACCAACCGACGATTGATTATGCAGGAATTCTGTTAGAACTAACAACGAGTTTGAGTATGAACAATATTCAAAGTTTTTTAAATGAAGAAATTCCATCGCTTCGACTTTATGACAGTGAAATTGCGGTGCGGGGTCATGATTTGGATTACTCGACATTACCAATTGAAACAGAGCCTGATATCAATGCGTTGTTAAATGAACAAGAAGTGACGTTGCCAAAGCTCGAATTGCCAGAACGTGATGCGAATACTACACCAAATGTTTATATTTTCCATACACATACGCGTGAGTCCTTTTTTCCGATGTTGCAAAAAGGGGCAGAGTCACCGTTTCATTCAAAAGCAAATATAACCGTTGTAGGAAAGAAGTTAGGTGCGGCACTTGAAAAACGAAACATTCCAACACTTGTTGATAGTACGGATTTCACGAATATTTTGCTAGACCGAGGATGGAAGTATGGGCGGTCGTACGATGCATCAAGAGAAAAAGTCGTTTCAGTGCTAAAGAAAAACGAGGAAATCGATTATTTAATTGATATACATCGCGACACAATTGGTAAGAAAGCGACGACACAGATCATCGGCCAAAAACGATATGCGCGTTTAATCTTTGTTATAGGTGGAGAAAATGAACGATATACGAAAAATCTAGCTTTTGCTAAAAAGTTACATGCAAAACTAGAGGCAAAATATCCAGGGTTGAGTCGAGGAATTACGATCAAAAAAGGACCTGGTGTGAATGGCGTATACAACCAAGATTTACGGGAAGAAGCGCTTGTTGTTGAGTTTGGTAGTGTGCATAGTACACAAAGTGAATTGTTTGCAACTACTGAAGCGTTTGCAGATGTTTTTGACGAAGTGTATGAAGGAATACGTATTCAATAATTCGGGAAGAAGGTGGACCATATGCGTTTGCGCTCGGTTACAATTTTTATTATCTTTCAACTTTTGCTACTGTTAGGTGTAGTTGGCGGTATGCAGCTTGCATCACAAGGAATGAAAAGTGTAAGTGGAAGTACAGTCGTTGAAACAAAAGCAACAGTAATCCAACCACAAACAATACAGAATCAAGCACAACAAACGTATGCGGAAGTAACACACCTCTCAATTATTGAAAAAATAGCGCAAGGAATAGGCGCAGCAATTGAAGGAATGGTGAAAGGGTTGTTCGGTGTTATCGACGCACTATTGAGCAAGGTTTTGAGTTGAGTGGTCGTACACAGTAAAAGCAATTGATAGCATACTCGCACTCTGTTATAATAATGCTTAATGTGTTTTAACGCTTATTATAAATACAAACAAATAATCGTTCTTAAAACGTTGAAATAATTAGTTAATAGGAGAGTGTGATCACATGAACACGGAACAGAGAAACAATCGTCAGAAAAAGATTCGCAACTTCTCTATCATTGCCCATATCGACCACGGAAAATCAACTTTGGCAGACCGCATTTTAGAAGAAACAAATGCGTTAACGTCGCGTGAAATGAAAGCGCAGTTGCTCGACTCAATGGATTTAGAGAGAGAGCGTGGTATTACAATCAAACTAAACGCTGTACAATTAACGTACAAAGCGAAAGACGGAGAAGAATATATTTTCCATCTTATCGACACACCAGGACATGTCGACTTTACATATGAGGTGTCACGTAGTTTAGCGGCCTGTGAAGGTGCAATTTTAGTTGTAGATGCAGCGCAAGGAATTGAAGCGCAAACACTTGCGAACGTCTATCTTGCGTTAGACAATGATTTAGAAATTTTACCAGTTATTAATAAAATTGATTTACCAAGTGCAGACCCAGAGCGCGTACGTGGTGAAATTGAAGAAGTAATCGGATTAGATGCTTCAGAAGCAGTACTTGCTAGTGCGAAAGCAGGCATTGGTATTGCTGATATTTTAGAACAAATCGTTGAAAAAGTACCTGCGCCAACGGGAGACCCAGCAGCGCCGTTACAAGCACTGATTTTCGACTCGCTTTACGATCCATATCGTGGCGTTGTTGCTTATATTCGTGTAGTAAACGGTACAGTTAAAGTCGGCGACAAAGTTCGTATGATGGCAACAGGTAAAGAATTTGAAGTGACAGAAGTTGGTGTGTTTACACCAAAATCAACACTGCGCGACGAATTAAATGTTGGCGATGTAGGCTTTTTAGCAGCATCCATTAAAAATGTAGCAGATACGCGTGTGGGTGATACAATCACTTCAGCAAAAAATGGCGCAACAGAAGCACTTCCAGGGTATCGTAAACTAAATCCAATGGTGTTCTGTGGACTTTATCCAATTGATACAGCACGCTACAATGATTTACGTGAAGCGCTTGAAAAATTACAACTGAACGACTCGGCTTTAGAGTTCGAACCAGAAACATCACAAGCACTTGGCTTTGGTTTCCGTTGCGGATTTCTAGGGTTACTTCATATGGAAATCATTCAAGAGCGTATTGAGCGTGAGTTTAATATTGACCTTATTACAACAGCACCGAGTGTAATTTATAACGTATTTTTAAATGATGGCGAAGAAATGCGTGTAGACAATCCATCATTAATGCCAGATTCACAAAGTATTGACCGTGTGGAAGAGCCATACGTAAAGGCGACAATTATGACGCCAAAAGATTATGTAGGGGCGATTATGGACCTTTGTCAAACGAAACGTGGCGACTTCATTGATATGCAATATATTGATGAGACTCGCGTAAGCTTGATTTACCATATGCCACTTTCGGAAATTGTTTATGACTTTTTCGACATTCTAAAATCAAGTACGCGCGGATATGCGTCGTTTGACTATGAATTGATTGGTTATAAACCGTCGAAACTTATGAAAATGGACATCTTATTGAACGCTGAAAAAGTTGATGCACTCAGCTTTATCGTTCACCGTGATTTCGCTTATGACCGTGGTAAAATTATTGTTGATAAGTTGAAGGAATTAATTCCACGTCAACAGTTCGAAGTACCAATTCAAGCGGCAATCGGCCAAAAAATTGTGGCGCGTTCAACAATTAAAGCGTTACGTAAAAACGTACTCGCAAAATGTTATGGTGGTGACATCTCTCGTAAACGTAAACTACTCGACAAGCAAAAAGAAGGTAAAAAACGTATGAAGAGTGTCGGAAGTGTAGAAGTGCCACAAGAAGCATTTATGGCTGTTTTACGTATGGATGATTCAAATAAAAAATAATGAACAAACCGCAAAAAAGACGTAGTTTACTGCTTTTCTGCGGTTTTTTTTCAACAATGAAAAGGTAGTGAATTAGATGAGTTCATCAGTGTATATCCACATCCCGTTTTGCGCACAACTGTGCAATTATTGCGATTTTAGTAAAGTGTTTGTACAAAATCAACCAGTAGATGAATATTTAGAAGCGTTACATAAAGAAATTGGGATGTATGTATCCGAAAAACAAAAACTAAGAACGTTATACATCGGTGGAGGTACACCCTCTGTTTTGGATATGCAGCAAACAGAAAAAATGCTAAAAACAGTGCATTGTTATTTCAACTTTGTCGATGGGTATGAATGGACAATTGAGGCGAATCCCAACGACATTACAAAAGAAAAAGTTTCACTTTGGATGGAGTATGGTGTGAACAGAGTGAGTGTTGGCGTGCAAACCTTTCATGAAGAGGTGTTGAAAACGATCGGGCGAACGCATAAGTTGACCGACATTATGAATGCTGTCACAATTTTGAATGAAATGGGAATGAAGAGAATAAGCTTAGACTTGATGTATGCATTGCCGGGTGAAAATTTTGAAATGTATAAAGAAACGTTGGAAAAGGCCGTGAAGCTTGATGTGAATCATTTGAGTGTGTATTCACTAATTCTTGAACCGAAAACCGTTTTTTATAATGAATATCGAAAAGGTACACTGCAGCTCGTGCCGAATGAAATTGAAGGTGAAATGTACAGTCATACGATGGATTATTTAGCACAACATGGCTTTACACAGTACGAAATAAGTAATTTTGGTAAAGGTACACACCAAAGTGAGCATAATAAAGTATATTGGCAAAATGAAAGCTATTATGGTTTCGGTGTAGGGAGTCATGGCTATCTCTCCGGCACGCGTTATAGTAACGTTAGTGTAATTCCGCACTATTTGAAAAAAATAGGTGAGGGGCAGAAGCCAGTTCGGGAAGAAAATATTTTGACTGTGCAAGAGAGAATGGAAGAAGAGATGTTTCTTGGACTTCGTCTTATGGAAGGTGTTGAGATTGCAAAATTCCAACAAAAATTTGGCATTTCCCCTGTTGAGCAATTTTCAGAGACGATTAAAACACAAGAGAAACGAGGGTTATTGCGTTGTACTTCAACGCATATCGTTCTTACACGTGAAGGAATTATGTTAGGAAATGATGTTTTTAGTTCATTTTTGATTTAACTAATTGACAAATGCTAAAAAAATTTGTAGAGTAAATTATAGAATTAGCACTCACCAATAAAGAGTGCTAACAGAGGTGATGGATATGTTGTCTCATCGTCAAACGATCATACTTCAAGTTATTGTTGACGACTTTATTCGCTCTGCACAACCAGTTGGTTCACGTGCACTTGCAAAACGAGAAGAAATAATGTTTAGTCCAGCTACGATACGCAATGAAATGGCTGACCTTGAGGATTTTGGGTTTATAGAAAAAACCCATACTTCATCAGGTCGCGTACCTTCTGAAAAGGGGTATCGCTATTATGTCGATCATATGCTTGCACCCTCACAATTAAGTGAAGGCGAAATCATTCAAATTGAGAGTAGGTTGCGTAGTAATCTTTATGAAAAAGAGAAGATGTTACAAAGTTGTTCAAACATTTTATCAGAACTGACGAATTATACAGCGGTTGTGATTGAAGGTGCGAGAAGCAATACACGATTAGAGCGACTTGAAATTGTGCCTGTACCACCCTTACAAGTGGTCGCAATTCTTGTGACGAATCGTGGCGAAGTTCTTCATCAAATGATTAATTTACCACACGGCGTTGAGGCGTCAGACTTAGAAAAGACGGCAAAAATAATAAACGAACGCATGCATGGCAAAGATATTGCCATTGTGCAAGAGCAATTGCGTTTAGAAGTTCTCCGTCTTATTCAAAGACATGTTGAAGATTATGACATGATGGTTGAAATTGTTCGTCATTTATTTTCAGGTATGAACACATGCAAACCGTTTTCAAGTGGGCAATCGAAAATTCTAGCACAACCTGAGTTTCAAGTGCCAGAACGTATTGAACCGTTGCTTTCGCTTTTTGAAAACAAAGAACAGCTATCTCTCGCGCTAAATAATCAAGGGTCTGACTATAAAGTTACGATTGGACAAGAGAACACGCTACATGCGATGCAACATTGTTCCCTCATTACCGCGCAATGTCACAGCGGAGATGAACAAATCGGTACACTAGCAGTCATTGGGCCTGTACGCATGGATTATAACCGTGTTGTTACGATTATTAACAGTGTAAAGGTAGCGATGAAAGATTTACACAAATAGGTTTTACAATGACATCCGTCATTTTGTATAAACAATTCTTAGAAGAGGTGACACGATGGAAGAAAAAGTAGTACATGAAGAAACAAATGTTTCTCCAGAAGAAGTCACAGCGTCTGCTGATACGCAAGCTGATGAA
>JBOFGC010000292.1:0-2130 GCA_051648945.1 Bacilli bacterium | reverse complement strand
TCACATTTCCAAGAGAAAATAACAAACGATACTATACATTAAACGAACATTTACGTGCAGAATTTGGTCAGAAAGTTTTTAAGGTAAGCATTGACGCTGGCTTTGATTGTCCAAATCGTGACGGTACTGTTGCATATGGCGGTTGTACATTTTGTAGCGCTGCCGGTAGTGGTGATTTCGCAGGTAATAAAACGGATGATGTCATCACACAATTTCACGCGATAAAAACAAAAATGCATGAAAAATGGCCAGATGCTGTATATCTCGGCTATTTCCAAGCATTCACAAACACGCATGCGCCTGTCGAGAAATTAAAAGAAGTTTTTGAACCGATTTTAGCGCAAGAGGGCGTTGTTGGATTAAGTATTGCAACTCGACCAGACTGTTTACCTGATGATGTTGTTGAATATCTCGCTGATTTAAATAAACGCACATATCTTTGGGTTGAACTCGGGTTACAAACAGTGCACGAACGTACTGCGCTTCTTATTAACCGTGCACACGATTATCAAATGTATGTAGAAGGCGTTGAAAAACTACGTAAACATAACATTCGTATTTGCTCACACGTAATCAACGGTCTACCGCTCGAAACCCCTGAGATGATGATGGAAACTGTTACCGAAGTTGCAAAATTGGATATTCAGGGAATAAAAATCCATTTGTTACACCTATTAAAAGGAACACCTATGGTCAAACAATATGAAAAAGGCCAGTTAGAATTTATGTCATTGCAAGAATATGTGTCGCTCGTTTGTGATCAAATTGAATTGATTCCGTCCGACGTCGTTATTCACCGCATTACCGGTGATGGTCCTGCTGATATTATGATTGGACCAATGTGGAGTTTGAACAAATGGGAAGTGCTCAATGCGATTGACGACGAACTCGCACGACGTGGCACGTACCAAGGCTTTCGAGCGCAACAGGAGGGTTTACAATGAACGTAGATGGCATCCTTCCCTTTGCTCGCTATCTAATGCAAAAAACGCTTCATCCGCATAGTATCGCCATTGATGCGACATGCGGGAATGGCAACGATACACTATTTTTAGCAAAAGAAATCGGACCAAAAGGACATGTTTATGGTTTTGATGTGCAGCAACAAGCCATTGAGAACACTGCGTTAAAACTTGAAAAAGAACAGATTAAAAATGTCACGTTAGTGCCCCATTCTCATGCAAATGCGCATCAACACGTTGCAGTGAACCACCATGGCACAATTGATTGTGCTATTTTTAATCTTGGCTATTTGCCTGGTAGCGATAAGAGCGTCACAACTGTATATGATTCAACTATCGCTGGTATCCACTCTATTTATAATATGATGCGTATCGGAGGCATTCTCGTTTTAGTTCTTTATCACGGACATGAAGAAGGCGCGAAAGAACGCGATGTCCTATTAGATTATATCCCACGTATCCCGCAAGAAGACGCACATGCACTACAATACGGGTTTATAAACCAAGTGAACACACCACCCTTTATTATTGCTCTAGAAAAAAGAACTGACCAACCGCTTCCAAACTTTCAAAACTAAAAAGCAGTGCATTCGTCTTTCAATGAATGCACTGCTTTTGTTTAAAATTAGCCTAATTTGATTGGATATGTCGCTTTTTCTTGTAACGATGTACGATCCGATTCTTCAATGACTCTTGGCACTTCTACTTTCAAATTTTCTAGACTTTTAAAATCAGAAACATAGAATAATACTTGGAATGCGTGATAACTTTCTGGAAAAATTATATAATCATCATAGTACATATCTTTACGATCGCGCTCAATCATCTTCACATTATCATAACTTAACTCTTTTCCATTAATGGTGAATTTGAGCTCATTCAAATAAAAGACAACCAATTCACTGCTCGTATTTTTCACGACAACATCGACAAGCGCTACTTTTCTTGAAGCGAGATCTGTGTCACGACCGAACGCATTGTCAAATCCAATACGATTGAAACTAACTGTAAGTGGGCCATGCGTAATTTTTTGATCGAGCGTTACACTTTTCGATGGAAAGTAATTTTTCGGTACAATTGTTGCTCTCGATTTTTTATATTCCTCAATTGAATAAGCACCAAATACGTCCGCACTAGTTGTTACACGTTGGTATGGTATCTTCGTTTT
>JBOFGC010000291.1:0-4980 GCA_051648945.1 Bacilli bacterium | reverse complement strand
TACTTTCACTATATGACGGTGCATGTCCATATATGCTGACAAGCCATTTACTTGCTTATAATTATTTGTGCAAATGCAATTTCATCTGTGTGTGTAATTGAGATGTGAATGTTATCTTCTTTTACGTCTAGGTCCTTGTTATGAAGCAGGATATACGGCGCACCGAGCGAATTACGCATTACACTCACATCATGAAATGAAAAGTGTTTTCCAATACCAGTACCAATCGCTTTGGAGAACGCCTCTTTTGCAGCGTATCGACCACTTAAAAATTCAACTTTACGTTTTTCATTATGTGCATTATACAACGACAATTCTTCCTCAGTTAATATGCGCTTAACAAACCTGTCATTGTGTTGTGCCAACTTTGAAATTCTGTTTATATCTACAGCATCAATTCCCATTCCAAGAATCATTTCATTCACCCCTTTGTGTATTCGAAAAAAAAACGTAGCTCAAATGAGCTACGCTTGTGTGTTACGCGGACGTTGTTGGTCACGGTCTGTGCGTGGACGTTGTGAATCACGGTCTGTACGACGACGTTCTCCACCACGGTCGTTTCCGCGGTATCCTTCGCTACGGCCTTCGCCACTACGATTTCCTTCACGACGCGGTGCACCATCACGGCTACCTTCACGACGAGGTGCGCCATCACGGCTTCCCTCACGGCGACGTTCTCCACCACCATTGTAAGGACGATCAGAACGACGACGGTTGTTGCTGCTTCCGCCTTTTCCACCTTTATTGCCATTCAATTGGTTTAAACGGTGTTGTTTTGCATAAACAGGACGTTCTTCCGTTAATTGAATTGGGCTCATGTCAGGTTCGCGCGTTAATTGCTTTAACGCAGCTGCAACGATTACTTGTGGGTCATGAGAAAGAAGTAACTCTTCCGCCATTGGCACATATAAAGCTAAATCATTTTGTTCAATCGCTTCAACTAGTTTTTCAACAGCAATCTTTTGTTGACCTTGCATTGCTTCGTCAATTGAAGGTGGCTTGATTTTCGTCATTTTACGTTTTGTTGTATGTTCAATAATACGTAATTGACCTTGTTCACGTGGTGTGATGAAGCTAATTGCTACACCTTCTTTACCTGCACGGCCTGTACGACCGATACGGTGAACATAGCTTTCAGGGTCTTGTGGAATGTCAAAGTTGTAAACGTGTGTTACACCTGAAATGTCTAATCCACGTGCTGCAACGTCAGTCGCAACTAATACATCAATGCTTCCGTCTTTGAAACGACGTAATGCGTTCAAACGTTTCGCTTGGCTCATATCACCATGAATACCTTCAGCTGCATAGCCACGTACGTTTAATGCTTCCATTAATTCGTCTACACGACGCTTTGTACGTCCGAAAATGATAGCAAGTTCTGGCGTATGGATATCTAATAAACGTGTTAATACGTCAAATTTCTTTTTCTCAGGAACTTCAACATATTGTTGTTCAATTAAAGGAACTGTCATTTCTTTCGCTTTAATTTTAACAACTTTAGGGTCATTCATGAACTTTTCAGCGATACGTTGAATCGGTCCTGGCATTGTTGCAGAGAAAAGTAATGTTTGCTTTCCTTCTGGCATTGTAGCCATGATTTTTTCAATGTCTTCGATAAAGCCCATGTTTAACATTTCATCCGCTTCATCAAGAACTGCAACGCGAACGTCGTTTAACTTGATTGTTTTACGGTTGATATGGTCAATTAAACGACCAGGTGTACCTACAATAATATGTGGACGTTTTTTTAAACTTTTAATTTGTTTTGAAATTTCTTGTCCGCCGAATACTGGACATACGCGTAAACGCTTTTGGCTAGAGATTTTGTAAATTTCTTCTGAAACCTGAATCGCTAATTCGCGTGTTGGCGCGATAATAATACCTTGGATTGTCGGGTTTTCAGCGTCGATTAACTCGATCATTGGAATACCAAATGCTGCCGTTTTACCCGTACCTGTTTGTGCTTGACCAATTACGTCTACACCTGTAAGCGCTAAAGGAATCGTTTCCGCTTGGATAGGTGTTGCTTCTTCAAAACCCATGTTTTCAAGTGACTGTAATAGAGGTAAGCTTAAACCTAAATTATGAAAATGTGTCAAATTAAGTTCTCCTTTTAATCTATATGATCATTTAATGTTCAATTGCTTAGTTTCGTTCTACATTAAAAATAAACGTTCGTTGAACAATCATCTAGCTATCATACCATCGAACGAAACAAAAAGCAATAAGATGAAATTACGCGACGCGTATGTATTCGTCGCCTTTCTAGTTTTTACAACTTTCCCTTACAATAAACAACAAAAAGAAAAAGAGGCCAACAAACTTGTTTTGTTTGTCCGCCAGTCGTTAAATGTTTTAGCCCTTGATTCCTAATTTTCCACCTTTGGCACCGCCATGGAGTGAAAAAAGGTTAGAGTCTACTGTTGCTGTTAACGACTTTCTTTCTCGTTCACGTTTTACCGCTAAGCGAACTAAATCTGAAGTTAATTCATCAAAAGATTTTCCAGTTGGTTCCCATAAATAGAAACTAAGTGAACCTGGTATCGTATTGATTTCATTCACATAAATCTCGCCCGTTGTTTTATTCATTAGGAAGTCAATGCGGGATACACCACTGCATCCGAGTACACGGAAAGTGTCAAGTGCAAGTTTTTGTACCGTTGCAGTTGCTTCTTCACTAATTTCAGCAGGAATTTTACGACTTGTGCCGCTCATACCTTTTGATGGATTGCTTTCGTATTTATCTGAGTATGTTAAAATCTCATCGCTACCCATCACTTCTTCACAAATCGACGCTTGTGCCTCTTCATAATCACCGAGCACAGAACAATTGATTTCTGTTAAGTTTTGAACCATCTCTTCAACGATAATTTTTAACGCAAAACTTGCCGCAAGCTCAACAGCCTCAATAAGTTCTTCACGATTTTTCGCTCTTGAAATACCAACACTCGACCCTAAGTTCGCCGGTTTCACGACCATTGGATAGCCTAAAGTGTTCTCTAAGCGCTCAACAATTGTCGGCTCTTGGTCTTCCCATTCTTTTCTATAGAACCAATCATATTTTACAACAGCTACGTTTGATGCTTGCAGCACTTGTTTCATTACGATTTTATCCATACCGACTGCACTCGATAACACATCACAGCCAACATAAGGAATACCTAACAATTCAAACTGACCTTGAATCGAACCGTCTTCTCCAGTGCTACCATGTAATACTGGGAAACAAACATCAAATGCTACAGGTGCTTTTTTTGAGAAGAAGCTTTGTTTTAAAATGCGTAACGCCGGCTTATTTGTTTCATCTTTTTCAAGAACGACTTGCTCAGCTTTTGCTAATAACTCTTGTTGGTTCTGATAATTTTTAATATCTGTTAGTACTTCCCCTGTATACCACTCGCCCTTTTTCGTAATGAAAACAGGTATAGGTTCGTACGTATCTCTGTCTAACGCATGAAAAGCTTGTAATCCTGAAATTACACTTACTTCATGCTCGACGCTAATTCCACCAAAAAGTACTGCTACACGAATTTTCATAGTAAACCGCTCCTATTCATTAAATGAATCTGGTAAATCATTTTCTAATAACACATATGTTGGGCCATCTACAATGCCGTTCAGATGGTTCATTGCATCCCATAAATCTTTTGCAACGTACATGTTGTTCTCCGTCGCACCTGCTTCGATTGCCCCTTCTTGTAAAGGTTTCGTCTGTTTACGACCGACAAAGATGCAATAATCACAAACTTCCGCAGCATGTTTACCAAACGCTTTGTTTAATTCATATTCTTTCTCACCAAGTTCAATCATTCCTGGCGTGATGATTACCTTTTTCCCTGGCATACGACCTAAAACGTTCACCGACATTTTAGAGCCTTCTGGATTTGAGTTGAAGCTATTATCGATAATCGTAATATTGCCACCACGCTTAATCAATTCCAAGCGATGCTTTACAGGTTTCATTTTACGCACAGCAGAAACCATTTTTTCATAAGGCACACCAAACGTTGCACCAACACTCATCCCAGCTACGATATTTAAAATATTATGCTCGCCAAGAAGTTTCGTTGTCACGTCAACAGTTTCACCCGTTGCGCTTACAAATGTAAAACTTGCACCACGTTCGTCATACGTTGCATTTGCAGCGCGAAAATCAACATCTTCACGTTGAATGCCGTACTTCACGACTTTCCCTTTAAATTTGTAAGGATAAGAACGAATGTTCTCGTCGTCCCAATTTAGAAAAGCTATGCCATCTGCTGGTAACGTCTCTACAAGTTCAAACTTCGTCGATTGCACCGTTTCTAAAGAACCGAATGTCTCTAAATGCTGCGGCCCAACTGCTGTAAGGATTGCATATTTTTGACCAACAAGATCACAAATTTCTGCAATATCCCCTTTTTGTTTGGCACCCATTTCAACGACATACACATCATGAATCGGTTGTAAATCACGACGTGTCGTAATGGTTACACCCATTGGCGTGTTGTAAGACTCTGGTGTAATCAGCGTATGATACTGCGTCCCAAGAATTGACCCGACAACATTCTTAACACTCGTTTTTCCATAGCTCCCCGTAATACCAATAACTTTTAACTTTTTCATTGCTGCGACTTTTTGTTTCCCGTCATTTAAGTAGAAATTATTGATTCGTTTTTCATTTGGTGCATTCACGCTGTTTGCCAGTTTAACGACCGAAAATGAAAATGCAAGCATACAAAAAGCATAAGCAAGAACTAAATAGTGATACCCTTTATATACACCAATAAGAGTGAGGGCAATTGTTGGCAACGCCGTTAAAAGTACTAACGTGAAAAACAATCGTTTCACACGCGGTGTAACCGCTAATGCTTTTTTCTCTACCTCTTTTTTTCGAGTGAAAAATGCGAATGCAATCGCTACAATACCTAACAAGTATCCCATTGTCACATTAAAGAAACAAAGAATTACCGCTAAAACAAGAACGCTATCGAACGGTGT
>JBOFGC010000290.1:0-7738 GCA_051648945.1 Bacilli bacterium | reverse complement strand
GGGCACGCCGCGAGCCTCCTCGTCGCGATAAAACTGCTCCTGTGGGGTCTCGCTTGGCGGCCTTTCCCGCGGGAGTCTTCGGCGCCTGACTTCACTACCACTTTGCCTGATGTTGAACGCGCGTTCCTACTTTTCATCTTTGGGTTGTGAAAAAGCACGCTCGCGTTTCATGTGTATGTCCTATGAAAATAAGTTGTGGCTCGCGTATGTTTGTGCGGAACTGGGGGACTGCTCCAGACAACTCCGCGTCCTTGCGGGGCAGCCGCAAGCCTCCTCGTCGCGGTAAGGCTGCTCCTGCGGGGTCTTGCCTGGCCCGTCATCCGTCTCCGGTCCCTGACTCCGCCTTCCCTTGCGGAGAATTGAGCACGCGTTAAAACTATCATCCATGGGTTGTGAAAAAGGCTACGCTTGCGTTCATGTCTATGTTCTATGAGAACGATTATCACCTGTCTGTACTTGTTGATTTTTCTTTCAACTCTATAATCCAACGCGTAAACGCATCTGTACATTTATTATTTTTATTTCCACATATTTTTCTATGCCTTTTCTCGAAAGGTAGTTCTCTATACCATTTAAGTTCATACAATGTGATTGGAATTGCCACGCATTAATTTGGGTGCTCCAATGGTCGAAAAATAGAATCGTACCGCCTCCTTCAATACAATAGGCATAGCCTTCATACGCAATTCCATCCACATACCCCATTGGATGATCATGATTTTCACTACAAATACTGAAATTACACCTCAAATCATCAAGTGTTTTGAAGAAAATTTCAGTATAACGCCTATGTACTGGCACATGAATTGGCATGATATAATCCATGCGCCCGACATTTGCAAACTCCACAACATATTCTATATAATCTTCTTCCGCAAACTCCCGTTTAGTCCTTGATTTCATAAACCGAGTCGTATACAAGTTACATATTTTTTTCATATGTTTTAAATTCGGAAGATTGATTCCATAGAATAGGATAATGTTCTTTTTCATTTTTTACCTACTCCCCTAGTGATATTTCAACTACCTCTCTTTGCTCTCTAAAAATATCTCTAGTTCTTCCTTCGTTTGAAATACGTCTGTCATTAAAAACGTACTCGGAATATCATCTTGCATGATACAAAGAATACTGTCCCTATCTAAGAGGATTTCAATACAATTTGGTTCGCCATATTTAGCGGATAACTTAATCCTATTATGATTGCATAGAATAAATCTTTGGTAAGATTTCAGATAGTTCGATAAAAGCGCCTGAAGATCTATGCTATTTCTGATTTCAACATTGAATATGAGAATTTCGTTCGTATATTTTCCGTTCCATAATTCAAATCCTATATGTTTTTCTAGAACTTTTTTCGTATATTTCCTAATTCCAATACGTTTAAGTATTTCCTCTGCTTCTTTTTCTTCACATTTTGACCATTCAAATGTAGCATAGAGAGGAAATTGATTCAGCTTGCTAAAAAGCAACAAGTAAAAATCAACAATTCGGTCATTCGTATCAATGCTAAACACATGTGAAGGCTGTGGTGTTAACTTAAACTCTCCGTATTGCAATCCTTCACTAAAACCCATTTCCAATCCATCAAACTTAAAAAAGTCTATCGAACTAATCATCGTATCCATCCTTCTATCTTTTTACTAGAGTTTTAGAAAAGTAGGCTTAGCGTACTCATTAAATTTCTTATAAACATCTAATCTTCGTCAATTCTATTAATTAATTTTTATAATTTAAAAACCTTCATAAATAGATATTTCCAAAACTTTTTATTGTAGCTATGATAAGCGCCACTCACCGCTAGGACAATCGAATAGAGGTGAAATAGTAGACCAATCGTTCATTCACTATCGTTTCCACGTAATATCCAATACTACCTGCTTTTGTATATTGTAGTGAAAAAAGACAAAATTTCGATACCGCTAACTGAAAATAATAGCCAAGCCATACGATGATTAACTATTGAGATTACTTGGTTTACTATTAAAATCCCCTTATTTCTTAAGAAGTACAAACACTCGCCAAAGACGAATAAGCATACAATTATTGTATTCATTCCAATGTCTAAATCATATGTAACAAAAAGAATACATAGCGGAAACATCTAACGGAGTATCAACAAACACTTCTTCTCTATTAAAGTAATCACACGAACTACTCTACTCAATCGATATTACTCTCTACATTTTTCTAAAAAAGCAACAATACCAAACTCTTCATTTTATAATTTCGATATAATATTAACATGAATTGTTCATAAACCCATAACGTGAGCATGGGTATTTTTCACATCACATGGATGAAACAATGAAACTCGTATACATTACCTCTCTTGGTGAGATATAGTTAGGTAGGTAAGCGCGGTCCACAGATTAGTTATCACAGGACTATCTATATTTAAACTCGTCGAACCACCTCACTAATCCATGCAACAAAAAGAAATGCGGTTTGCTCGAGCCTAATAAATAAGCGAAAATAACATAAACAGTAGGTTGTATGGGATAATGTTCCAAGATGTTTGATTCATATTTTAACTAAAACTACTTTTTCCCTAAAAGATACGGCCTTTATGAAGAAAAATAGTTTATCTAGTCTTATCGATTTAACAGAATTTTGTTATAATTTAATAAAAATCAAATAGAGGTGATATGATGCTGAAAGTGGCAATTTGCGATGATGACACTTTTACCTGCTCTGAAATAGAGCGAATAATATTCGATTTCGAAAGCACAAGTACAACCATAATTGATGTCGAAGTTTTCTATTCTGGTGAAAAATTAATATCGTTTCTAAAAAACGAACATCACTTCGATCTAATTTTCTTAGATATCGAACTACGTACTATTTCTGGTATTCAAGTTGGCTCAACTATTCGTAACGACCTTGATGACCATCTGAGTAAAATCGTTTTTATCACTTCGAAAGTTGGTTACGAGCAGCAACTCTTTGACTTACAGCCGTTAAACTTCATAAAAAAACCAATTGACAAATCAAAGTTATTAAATTGCATTTTACTCGCTCTAAAACTAAAAGAAGTTGAACAACAAACGTTTCAATATAAAAAAGGATATGACTATTTCAATGTAAAAATAAAGGATATTATCTATTTTGAAAGCCAAGGAAAACAAGTGAAAATAGTAACTCATACCACGGAAGATACCTTTTATGAAACGCTAGAAAATATAAAAAAAAGACTGCCTAAAGTATTTGTAGAGTCACATCGTGCTTTTATAGTAAACTTTAATAAAATTGAACATATTACCAATCAAACTGCCTATTTGGTTCAAGGATTGACCGTACCTATCAGTCAAAGAAGTATTAAAAACATTCGGAGCATGCTAATTGAGAATGAAAGGGAGAAATTGAATGGTCGATAATTTTATCATTGCCTTTATAGTTACCTATCCCATTCTAATTTTCGCGATTTATACCCTATTTAGAGTGATTTCAAATAAAAAGGTATACAGTATAAGAATAGAGTTCCTATCATACATTCTCTTCTTCATCTTTTCTTCATTACTAATTTTCATTACACGCGTTCCAATCGTTTTATTACTTTTTAATCTTTTTTGCTTGTTCTTAATTTCATTCAATTACAAAATTACACTGCAAAAAAAAGTAATGTCCGCACTTATCATTTACGCAACCCTTTTTGTTATTGAAATACTTGGTGCTGTAAGTATTGGTTTTTCTGATATTTCTGCGTTAGAGAATAGCACATTCGACTCAGTAATCGGTCTTATTCTTATTCGAACTGCATCAATGATTTTTGCATATTTAGTGAGCATACACGTTAAGACATTACGATCAGACTATACCATCCCCCGCACATACTATTTTGCAATTATACTCGTACTATTTGGCACTTTATATTTCTTTTGCATTTCTTTAGAAACTGCGAATTTGACAATGAAAGACGTACTGTTTAGAGGCCTCATTCTCGTATACATCAATCTCACCATGATTATCACTGACGAAAAAATTTATACCGCTTTTCTACTTGCAAACGAAAAGCAAATTTTAGAGCAACAAACCATTGCATATGAACAACAAGCTGCAATTATCAGTCAGTCTACAGCTACAATTCAATCATTACAACACGATATGAAAAATCATCTATACATTCTCCAAAAAATGTACGAACACAAACAGACAACAGAAATTCAACCGTATCTTACAATGCTGATCAATGAAATCGATTCTGATGCCCTATGTAAAACAAACAATTTCATTGTAGACAGTATAATCAACTTTAAACTTAGACAATGTCAATGTCCTGATGTAAAGCTCACGCTAAATATTTTCGTTCCAGAAAAGCTAGCTCTTCCCGCTTATGATATTAATGTAATACTCTCAAATTTGCTCGACAATGCCATCACAGCCATGATGAAATCGGAAGCAAAAACACTTGATTTAAGCATAAGTTATAGACTAGGAAATTTGATTATCCTTTGTGATAATTCCTTTATAGGCAACCTTAATGTTCACGCTGGGAAATTAAAAACAACGAAACAGAACGATAAGAATCATGGACTAGGATTAGCGAATATTTATAAAATAGTAGATAAACACAGTGGTCAAATACATATCTCTTATACTAAAGAGTATTTCTCTACGTCCATCGTCATTCCTTTAGCACAGAAATAGTCGGCCACATTATAATCGTGTGACCGACTATTTCTTATTTTTCATCCAAGTTTATGTGCTGTGTTACGTTGTCATATACAACCACGTCTACATCATGGGAAACGACAATGACTGTCGAACCATTTGCGTGTAACTGGCGCAATATCGAAAATACAATTTCTCGATTATGACTATCCAAATTCCCTGTTGGTTCATCAGCGAAAATATACTTTGGATTTTTCAAAATGGCTCGTGCTAGAGCAACTCGTTGTTGTTCTCCGCCACTTAAATTATATATTTTTTTATCTAAATATCCCTCTAAGCCGAGTTGGGTTAATACCTCCTTAATTTTCTCCCGTTTAGCTGACTTCCCCTCTTTTTCGAACGCAATTGCTAATAATAAGTTCCCCGCAACTGTTTGCTCCTCAATGAGTGCATAATTTTGGAATATATATGCAGCTTGATTGCGAAAAAAATGAAGTCTATTCTTTTCTCTAGATGGGATGCCGTCTATTTTGAATTCACCCTCATCATAGTCCTCAATCAATCCAAGTATATGTAATAATGTCGTTTTCCCCTTGCCACTTCTACCCGTAATTACAACAAATTCTCCATCTTCTATTGTAAGCGATAATTTTGAAAAAATATGTTTATCGTGATATTTTTTACACATCTCTTTTACACAAATCATCTTAGAGACCTCCTTTAATTACATCGTTTATTGACTTTCTAAATGCACTTTGCACAAAGAGAAGATTTAACAATAGTTCATAAACAATGAAAAGTACTTTATAGTAAAGTGGTACATCAAATATGGTTAAAATGATTGTATAGACACAAATTTCTGTAATAATTCTTAGCTTCATAACTCGAATAATCGAAAATCCAAGCGTATATTTTATAAAGATTGTTCGTCGTTTTCCATCAAAGTACGCTGCCGTTATCAAATAAATAATAAACCCTAACACAAAAAACAATAGTATAAAATTTAACAAATTTATTTCCATGCTATCTTTCGTTTTCTTTATATCTACAGCACGTACATTGTATATGGCATCTAATGAATTATACGATGATTGCATCTTAAATTTATTAATTACCGGTTGAATGTCTTCTATAGGGTTGTTATTCTCGCTTTCAAAATATACCGAATGTGTTAAACGACTATAATAGTAACTATCATCTACATTTCTTGTATCTACTACAACAATTGGGTTATCCCGAATCAAATTGTTATCTCTCGCTCCATTTGCGACATTGTAAGTAAAATACTTGAGATTGTTCTTAATATAAATTACATGTATATTGAGATCTGCTATATTATTCTTCAACTTAGGTTCATTTATTTTTTCGTGATAATGTTGTTGTACTTCAATTTTTTGAAACAAAAATAGTTTTAGAAATTCTTCTCTAATTTCTTTTTCAGATCCTTTAAGTTTCTCGGGTACAAGTATATTTAATATGTTGCCCTCTACAATAAGCTCATTCTTTGCTTCATTTCCTTCTACAGTTGGAATCGGATGTCGATTCAAGTAATTTTGATTTACAGTAATTCTCTTCGCAGTGAATGGATACTTTCCACTATTATATTCCCATTGATATTTATTTTCTGGATATAAGTAATATTCTTTTGTATCAAGCAAAAATATTTTTTTATCGTTGTCTAGTTGTTGATAGAGTTGTTTTGCTCTTTTTTCTACAGGGCGAATTTTCTCTAAATCACTTGATGGTACGGTATAGTTTGTCACAATTCTATATACATTTTCTGCTTGCTTCCAGTGAATCTCAGAAGTATTAAATTTCTCAAGTTTCTCCTTTGTTAACGTGATGTTAACTGTTGAAAATAGGGCACACATTACAACGAGATACTTGAAAATCAAAACCGTAAAATTATATCCTTCAAAGATTACAAGATTGTTTATAAGTAATTTTTCATTATATCGAAATAAAACATAAGATATTGTAGTATGTACGATTACTATTAGCACTAAAACTAAGCTAATAAACAACACACTATTGTATGTTAAAAATTCTCCAATGAATGCAAAGCTACTAAAGTTGACTGTTAGGGCAATAACAATTGCATTAGACAAGCAAAATATAACGACAAGAAGTTTTCTCATTTCTATAAAAAAACGCTGCGTAATTTGATGTTTTTTATAACCATGCAACGCCAATATTCCAATTGTTTTACTTTTATTCAGTATCAGTTTAACCACAATTAAAACGCATGCAAACACACAAACACCTAGTAATAATAAAAATGGAAAAATTGAATCGTATACTTCTTCTAGCTCATTTATTAACGAAAATTCGTTTGAATAACTACCATACTTCTCTGCATATGCCACATTTTTAAATTCTTCTGTAATTTCCTCTGATAGTCTATTGTCGCTAGTGAATATTATATAGTTTCCTTGTATACCAAGTTCATCTACATCATCTATTGGACGAATATCCAGTTTTTTTTCTCTAGTAGGGTAATAAAAATAGCTGTAATTATCGGTTTCGTTCTTGAGGTTTGTTAAATATGTTATTTGAGTTGCATCTTCAGCAATCCTAAGTTTCCCCTCAAACGTCGTATCTGTTGCGTATATGATGAGCGATGATTGATTCGTATATACATATTTGGAAATGTTTACGTTCTTTTCTTTCGCTAATTCTTTAAGAAGCTCGATAAATCCTACTGGATCAATCACTTCTTCTTTCAAATCTTCCACTGTAATTTCAAAAGAATTACTATAGAATACCTCTTTGAAATAGCGATTTTCAAACATTTGAAAGAAGACAACAAATGAAAGAATCACAATACAACATAACAAAATGGGGATAAGCTTTTTCAATGGATTGGTCTCCTTTTTGGAAATAAAAACACTACACTATGATACGCATGGAAAAAGTGTAGTGTTTTATCTATATCACCCAAAACACCCCCACTTCAAAAACGTGAAGGGAATAGCCCAGTTTTAAGTGGCGGGATGAATGGGTGTTGGCGTAAGCCAAACTTCTTTTTCTTTGACCACTTAACTTGCTTTTGCTATACTATAAATATAAGAACACGTGTTCTTCGAGAACTGAAAATAGAGGGTTGTTGCAGGAAAATCGTCTGCAACG
>JBOFGC010000289.1:0-3553 GCA_051648945.1 Bacilli bacterium | reverse complement strand
AAGTAAATTTTCTTTTAACTATTTACTGAAAACAGCAAAATATCGCTTGCGCTTATGACTGCATTTTTGATATTATAAGCGCATCGAAACGAGAGACGAAACAACACTAACTAACTGAGAGAAAATTATTATGTCATTCGCATTTTGTATGCTAAATCACGTATCACGCAACAACGCTATGAAACTTGCGCATCGTGTTGCGAAGTTTAACAAATTTTGTTGCGCAACTGTAAGCTATGCGCAGCACTTGAAATCTGCATTGAAACGAGTTTACACGATGATCAAACGTGCTGAATCTGCGACATACATTGACACGTTTACGAATCGCGTGTTTTCACTAGCTGAAATCGTCGAACGTGTAGAACTGATGCGCGAAGTGAATGCAATCATAACAGACAAGTTAAACGCGTTTAAAATTCGCGTTAGCATGAACAATACGACTTTTGATTACGATCACGATATGAATCACGAATTTTGTTCGTATAACATAGAACGCATTTATCAGTTGACTTTAGAGAGTAACGCAAAATGAGAAATTACAAATATAAAATCGACTACTATAAAAAAGAGATCGACAATTTAACGAAATGATGATACACAAAAAAGCACGCGAAAGCGTGCTTTTTTATTTGTCTGTATGTACTAGAAAGCTAGTACATGAATACAAAACACATCAACATCACATCAACGACACAAAAAGCACGACAACAGCGCGATCTGTAATAGCTGCAAAACGAGCTGTAAACGCTCACATCAAGCGCATTTTAACAGCGTACGAGTATATGCGTTCTATTTTTCGCGCGCTTAAAACGCTTTATATTAAACATGCATTTTCTATGCAATATTGATCGCGCTACGTGAATTCTGAGAGAGTTTGCGCGTATAGTATCGCAGATTTTAAAATTGTGAGCGTAGCGCGTGCGAAAATAATGATCAAAACATCGATCTTTTTCTTGACGCGAAAACAGTGATTTGATACTATATCTATGTGGTCGCAACGAAGGATACGACGAAACAAACACCGGGAGTGCGTGTCGTTTAAGGAAGTACTTGACAATAGTATAACACGCCAGGAGCTGTTATCTTTCTATTAAGTACGTATCTATAGTGATCATATCAGCACTCGGCCACGCGCTTCTGAGAGCGTTTAACGCGATTTCATATACTGCGAAGCTCTGAAAATATCTTGAATTAGTTGTAAAAAACACTTGACGGCGAATCTTAAAATGTTGTAATGGTCGAAGTTGAGAGAGACAGAGCGCATTTAGCGCATTTAAAACGCTTTTATCTTGACTTTTAGAATATTTTAATTACTTTCAATTTTTGAGGTATCAGACTTGACAAACGAGAAAATTTTGAGGTGTTAAATTTTTGTTAGTTATCAGGATGTAAACTTCGCAACCTTTATGCAACATCGTGTTATCAGGATGGCAAAAATGTTAAATTCCAGTTAAAATTGTTGCAAAAATGTAAAATGTTAACAAAATGTTAATTTTGTTAAAAAATTGTGAAAAATTTGTGAAAAAATTCACAGAAAATTTACAAAATTTCACAGAAAAATCGCTGAGAAAATTCTCCCAGAAATTTTGTCCAAGAATTTTCGTGAGTGTTACAGCAACATTTTCCCAGAGAAAACCGAACCGTTACGGCCCTCCTTTCATCAAGCCTTTCATCGACCAAAAATCCTGTTGGTTACACGACATGTTATCTCCATAAAAATCCCTAGGCAAATTTCTCTTCCAGAAGTCTCTTACAGGAAATCACCAAATCTCTGGTGTTACACGACATGTTATAATCTACTAAAACTCTGGCGTTACGGCTATGTCTGCAACGATGCTCATATGTTGGCGTTACAGCGTTCGTTAACGTTGGCGTTACATGGTCTTACAGGAAATCGGTTTCAGGTATGTGACCGGGTGCGGCTCACGATCTATTACGTCTCTTACGTTAACGCTGGTGATAGAAACTTCCTATAGACTTTCCTATAGGTCTGTGATAAGATCGTCCTATAGAATCATGTTTCGGGTCTCGGTTTCGGCTAAGTGACCGCTTATAAGGAAATAAAAAAATGAAAACAGAAACACAAATCAAACACGAAAGAGAAGCCGAAGAAAGAGGACTAAAACTTATCGGTAAAGGTAAGAATCGCGATTATCGTTTGTATCGATTTATTGATTGTGGACACCAACAAGAGATCCAAGTTAGTGCCGTCAGGAGTAACGAATTTAAGTGTCTTGAATGTCAGCAGCAAAAGGTAGAACAGGAAGCATTAGATGTCGGACTAAAACTTATTGGGAAAGGTAAGAATGCGAAGTGTCGTTTATACCAATTTATTGGATGTGGACATCATCAAGAGATTGCAGTTAGTGCCGTCAGGAGTAACGAATTTAAGTGCAACGAATGTCAGCAGCAAAAGGTAGAACAAGAAGCATTAGATGTTGGGTTAAAACTCATAGGCAAAGGCAATACCGCACACTATCGTTTATACCAATTCATTGAATGTGGACACCAACAAGAGATTGCAGTTAGTGCCGTCCGGGTTAATAACTTCAAGTGTCTTGACTGTCAACAACAAAAGGTAGAACAGGAAGCATTAGATGTCGGACTAAAACTTATTGGTAAAGGTAAGAATACCGATTATCGCTTATACGAATTTATTGGATGTGGACACCAACAAGAGATTCAAGTTACCTCCGTCCGAAACAATAAATTCAAGTGTCTTGAATGTCAACAACAAAAGGTAGAACAAGAAGCATTAGATGTTGGTTTAAAACTCATCGGTAAAGGCAAGGATCGATTATATCGCTTATACCAATTTATTGGATGTGGACACCAACAAGAGATTACAGTTGGCAACGTCCGGATTAACAACTTTCTCTGCCAGCACTGCGAATACTCCTCGTGGGATAAGCCTTCTAAGTTATATGCTGTTGTTATTAAAGAGGACATGTTTACTTGGCTCAAAGTTGGTGTTGCTCAAGACACGCCTAACCGAATCAACCAATATCAACTCAGTGAATCAGCAACGACAGAAATCAAATTAGAAAGGCAATATAACAATCGCTTCGAGTCGCAAGAAGCAGAGCAATCACTACACAAGCAACTAAAGAAACATAAACTGGCAAAGCGTACCATGAAAGCTTATATGCAATCGGGGTTCGATGAGTGCTACTCTATCAATGCACTGCCTTTAGTAGAGAAATTGTTTGAAGAATTAGTTTGACACAATAAATGGAGTATCTTATGATACTCCTAACTTAACCAATAAGGAAACAACCGTGACGAAGATTATCAAAAAGAGTAAACACAAAAACACAGCCGTTTATGATGTGAATCCAATTTTGGGAAATATTCCACAACAGAACAAACGGCTCAATTTTATCAATCCCGAGGATCTCATTTCTATGTCGAAAGGTGGATTGTTAATTCTCGGCACAGAAAAATATGTGGAAAAGAAATTAAAATCAGGGAAACGCGGCGAAGAAAGTTTGAAACGAGTCGTCGATTCTCTTCGATTGTCTGGTTATAAATTCTTAGGCTATAGCGTTGACCC
>JBOFGC010000288.1:0-4462 GCA_051648945.1 Bacilli bacterium | reverse complement strand
TTGTATTATTTTACAAATGGTGAAGTGAGAGCGTTTCCTTTTCCAGATGTTGATGAAAAATTTTTAACGCAAATTTCTCCAAATGACGAGACAGAACAACCAATTACCGTTAGTTTTAGAGAGCAGACATTCCGTATTTTAACGAAACATCATCCAGACCCGAACGTTGCGTATGTACAAGTTGTTCGTAATGTACGGTCAGAAATAGACTTGCTTTCCTTACTACAACGTACATTAATTTTTGGAGGAATTATTTTTGTACTTGTTGCGATTGGTGTCGGCAGGTTACTTGCGAATTATGCTCTAAAACCGATTCAGTCAGCATGGAAACAACAGGAACAATTTGTTGCGGATGCATCGCATGAGTTACGAACACCGTTAGCAATTTTTCAGAGTACCGCGGAAAATTTGCTGTTGCATCCAGAACGGAGTGTTGAACAAGAAAGTGAAAAAGTGGTTCGCCTTTTGAAAGAATCGAAAGGAATGACCCGTCTCGTTGATGACTTGTTAATGCTTGCCAAAGGGCAGAGTAGTCAAGAAGAGATGAAGAAATCGGACGTTTCGCTAACACAGCTTGTGGAGAATTTAGATCAATATTATACCGATGTTTGTATGTTAAGTAACAAAAAATGGCGATGTGAAGTGGGTGGAGACATCCGATTAATTTGTGATGAACTACATATAAGACGGATGTTGCTAAATCTCATCGACAACGCGATAAAATTCACACCAGAACAAGGGGAAATCTCGTTGCGCGTGAAGCAAAATGCAAAACAAGTAGAAATTCAGGTGCATGATACGGGCATCGGAATTGTACCAGATAAACTTGACCGTATTTTTGACCGGTTTTACACAATCGATGATGCGCGGTCTGCAAAGCACTCACATGGTCTTGGCTTAAGCATTGTGAAATGGATTGTCAGTGCACACCAAGGCAGTATTTCTGTCACAT
This sequence comes from Bacilli bacterium, assembly GCA_051648945.1. Lineage (GTDB taxonomy): Bacteria > Bacillota > Bacilli > JBOFGC01 > JBOFGC01 > JBOFGC01. The sequence continues at coordinate 3,510 of JBOFGC010000288.1, read as the reverse complement.
CGATTGAACAGCATGGAACACAGTTCAGTATTCAATTACCGAAAATAACAAATAGAAAAAAACTGTAACGATCCACTTCTCGTTGCAGTTTTTTTTTGTGTTTATTTTCTAAACTGAGTAATTCAAAGAGTTTTCTAAAAAAGCATGTTTATACTGAGCGTATTAGAAAAAGGAGGAATTACAAATGAACTTTTTGAAACGCGCATGGCGCTATAGTGTCGCTATGTATGTGAAAACACTGTTACTGATTACCGTATTTGCGGTCGTAGGAACATTTGTGTTAACTGGACTTAGTATTCAATCTGCTGCGGAAAAAGCAAAGGTGACTGCACGACAACAATTAGGAACGACAGTTACCTTACGTACAGACGTTGAAAAATTGAGAGAACAACAATCTAAAGAAGGTGACCATCGTGGTTTTATGGCACGTGTCCCGATTCCAATGGCTCAAGCAGAGTTACTGACACAATCAGAATTTTTAAAAGGCTACAATTTAAGCGTAAATGTTTCCGCTTTAGCGAAAGGTTTTGAACCGATTGAAGAAAAGAGTGGAACTTCGATACAACCTGGTCATACCCAAGAAGAAAACACGGGTGATGTGCGTGTCCAAGGTGTCACGTCGTCTAAATTAGTGAGTAACTTCCAAGATGGTACGTACACATTGATGGATGGAGAACATTTTGATCAAAGCAATAGCACCGAAAATGTAGTGCTTGTTTCGGACATTTTAGCGGAAGCGAACGAATGGAAAGTCGGGCATACGATTTCTGTTGCATCTGTAAACGACGATGCTGTACTAAAGTTAAAGATTAAAGGGATTTTCCAAAGTCAAGTAGCGGAAGATGAATTTGACTTTCGCTCGCCTGAAAGTAGTACAAGCAATCTATTATTCGTACCTGTAGAAACTGTTTCTGCCTTACAAAGTGAAGAGCAAACGCAGACAATTTCTGAAGCAACATTTTATTTGAATGACCCTGAAAATATCGAAAAATTCAAAGTGTGGGCTGAAAAGCAAAAGGTGGATTGGGACAACTTTACGTTAGACAGCAATGATGCGGCTTATTCGCAAATGATGGGTCCAATTGAAAATGTTTCGTCTTTCGCGTCTTATATCGTATGGATTGTTTTCATCGCCGGTGCCCTTATCATTGCCCTCGTTATCACATTGTCAATTAAAGGACGTCGTACAGAAATGGGGATTTTACTGGCAATTGGTGAAAGCAAAGCGAAGCTATCGTTACAGTTTTTTGCAGAGATTTTACTTGTATTAACCATTGGCTTTACTGTCGCTAGTGCAATCAGTCCAATCGTAGCGGAACCGATTACGAATTCATTGCTTGCTCAACAGGTAGAAGCGAATGAAATGCAAGAACAACAAGGCTTTTCGCCACATGGTGGAATGGGACGTGGTCCTGGTAAAGACATCGCGAACGTAGAAGTCGTTGAAAGTTTAGATGTTTCTGTTCAAGTTGCAGAACAAGTGAAGTTAGCGCTGCTTGGTTTGTTGCTCGCATTAATTTCTGTAAGTATCCCACTGATTGAAATTGTGCGCTTTTCACCAAAACAAATACTATCGAAACAGGAGTGATTGAAATGAAAGTCGTTTTGAAAATTGAAGATGTATGTTACACCTATGGACAAGGTCAGCCGATTTTAACGGATGTGAATGCCGAGTTTGAGCTTGGGAAAATGTATAGTATCGTTGGTCCATCGGGTTCTGGGAAGACGACGTTGTTATCAGTTCTTAGTGGACTTGAATCGCCGAAAAGTGGGAAATTAGTGTTTGCGTCGACGGAAATTACAGGCCGAAAAGTGGCAGAGTATCGCAGTAAAGATGTGAGTATCGTATTTCAAAACTATAACTTACTCACTTATATGACGGCGTTGCAAAACGTTACAACAGCGATGGAAATACGTGGAATGAAAGAAAATGTACGTCAACAGGCGCGTATCTTTTTACAAGAAGTTGGGTTGAGTGAGCAACACATTGACCAACCAATTTTGACACTGAGTGGTGGTCAACAACAACGTGTTGCCATTGCGCGTGCTCTCGCTTGCGGTGCTGAAATTATTTTTGCAGATGAACCGACAGGGAATTTAGATGCAAAAACAGCGAAAGAAATAATGACGTTGTTTCAACGCATCGCAAAGGAAGAAAACAAATGTGTCATTCTCGTTACACACGATCAAAAAGTGACGGAAGCTTGTGATGTTACGCTTACGATTCAAAATGAGAAACTGGTTGTTATTTAGTTATTTATGCTCCCGAACGAATGGTTCGGGAGTTTGTTTAGTACTATGAAGAACCCGAAAAATCGACTATACTTTTTAGAAAATGGCAGGGGGGTTTTTCGATGAAAAGAGATCAAGAATTAATCATTCGACTGATTGTTTTGGAAGATTTGCATAGAATTTGGACGTTGCTGTACGGAGAAGCCCAGCCGGAATGGAAGAAATGGGATGCGCCATATTTTCCTCATGTAGTCATTTCCTATGATGAATGGTTGAAAAATTCTGTGGAGTGGCTTGGAAGTCAAAGCAGATGGGCAATTGAAGTGAACGGTATCGTTGCAGGAATTATTTCGTATTATTGGGAGCATGAACCGTCACTTTGGTTAGAAATGGGGATTGTGCTGCATGAAGCGAACAGTTGGGGAAAAGGGATTGGTACACGTAGTATGAAACTTTGGATTGAACACCTTTTTGAAACGATGCCACTTGTTCGCGTCGGTTATACGACATGGTCGGGAAATAAGCGTATGATTGCTGTTGGTGAAAAAATCGGGATGCAGAAAGAAGCGCAGATTCGTAAGGTAAGGTATTATAATGGGGAATATTTTGATTCCATTCGGATGGGGATGTTGCGAGAAGAATGGGAAGAACGATTGCGTGTAAACTAATTATCCGATTCATGTGTCGTATCGTACATGGAGATTTCACCTTATATTCTAAATCTGCATATAGTAGATGTGGAATGGAGGTGGAATTATGTTTGGCTTTCGAAATAACAGAGGGATGCGAAGTTTTGTCATGTATCCTTGGATGTTTAATGGTGTATGGAACCCAGGTTGGCAGTATCCGTATTATCCAGGTCATGGGCATCATGGGCATCATGGACATCACGGGCATCATGGAGACCACGGACATCATGGACAACACGGGCATCATGGACAAGGTCAGGGTCAAGGACATGGGCAAGGGCATGGGCAAGGACACGGGCAAGGTCATGGCCACGGGCATCATAATTAGTTTTGAAAAAGTTGCGTATGTCGCAACTTTTTTGTGTGGACAAGTTGTATGAGAATTTTTCGGGAAATTACCTTTTAAAAAATTAAATGTCTTTTCCATTTAATTTTAATTTGGCGACAAGTTGTTACTTTGTTGTTAGAAGGGCAACATTTTTTCGAGCGGATTTGGCAATTTCAATTATATTTATTTGTTTTTTTTGATTACTGAGATTGTTCTCGGATAATGGGTTTGCATTTTCTAATTCATTATTCACTTTTTACA
>JBOFGC010000287.1:0-2794 GCA_051648945.1 Bacilli bacterium | reverse complement strand
ACTATTTTGAAATGTAACGCCATTTACCCCGATGCCTTTAAGGGGCGTCGCAACAACAAGAGCAATCCCACAATCTGCACACATTTTCTGAAGTTCTGGATAAAATTCTGAAAAAGGTAAGGTCGTTAGCGCCCGAAACCGGCTAATGGACAGAAGTAGTTTCTTTTTGGAAAACTTCTTCACTGTAATTTCATGCGCTGCAATCTCCGCCATTCGAATCCAAGCTAATAGCGCAAAGTTATTTTCTCTTTGTATGTGCACGCGTTGATATACACGATTTACGAGCGGAAGGTCTTCTAAATGATTGACCGCAAAAAAGCGACGCAAATTAGCAATTTTTTCGCCGATTTTTCGAGTCGGCAGCACACAATGGCATTTCACTAAATCCGTATACGGCATTGTAGTTGCGATATATTCTTCCTCATCCGTCCATTCAAATGGTTGTTGCGCCTCTAAACTGCTGCGGTAAAGGTGATCGAGCTCTAACCAATAATCCACGTCCTTATCAAAAACCATCGCTAGTTTATAGGATAGTTCTCGTGTTAAATGGACGCGACTTTTCAGCACATCAACGACGTGTTTTTCTGTAATACCAAGACGAACGGAAAGCTCTTTTTGGTTCATTCCTTGTTTCTCACTCAATTGTTTCATCGCCGTTCCAGGTGGGATGGGCAGAGGTGGTGTTTTCGTTTTAGGCGTTGGTGTTTCACCGTTCATTTTTATGTCCTCCTCAAGTGGTTCTTCTGTTTGTTGTTTCACAGTCTTATTGTTTTATATGCACAACAGCTACGTTTTAGAATTGAGATTCACCTGAATGGTGAATTGGGGCGTACGTTTTTTGGGGCGGTGTTGAACTGCTCAGAGGTAAATTGTGTGTTTTTCGTGACAAGTGATAGAATTATCGAAAATTTTTTTCAAAAAAAATAGAATAAACACCTCACTAACTACCTATATATTTTGAAGCCATTTTTACTATTCGAGCAATCACTCTCACCCGAAAAAGGAGAATACACATGATTAAAACAATTGTTCGCAAAAGACTACTTGCAGCAAGCGAGTCACAACACTATTTTACTGCCAAAACGGAATGGAAAGTTACAAAGCATATTGCGAGAGGAGACGGTGAATTTGTAAAGAAGTGCGAGCTGTGCGGAACGCATCTGCACGTCGAAAACTTTGAAATTCAGAACACCCAAAACAGCAGAACACTTAAAATCGGTTCTACATGCATTTATAATTTTGTTTCTGTGAATGGGTTACATAACGCTGAGGACATCAAGATACTTCTTCAACACACAGTTCAAAATCGCCAGTATCACGATTTACAAACACAATACAACCTCGTTTCAAATCGAAAGATGGTCGACATCCAAGAAATTCAAACATTCAAACGCCGCTTGAACAAACTCCTAAAAGAGCGCGCCCTTACCCACCTAATTACTCAAAATCCTGAAACTTATGCTGAAATTGTATCGATAGTCACTTCCTCACAAGATATTTATGAACGCAACCGAAGCAAATATATGTTGAGAGATTTACTCTACACCTACTCTTCCACTACTACCTTTATGAAACGCTCAAACTATCGGATTCTTATTGAAATGAACGGAGGAATTACACATGAAAACTAAAAATGGACAAGCCTTAACGCTCTTACATGGCACATTACCTGAAAAAACATATCGTATTAGGCAGTGTGATAATATTGTTGCAAGTTTTACTGTACATACGCATTCAGAAAATACATTTGGCATTACACGCCCTGGATTCAAACACACTGTGTACTACGATTCACCACTTGATTATCGAAAAACAAAACGATGCGGTGTCGACAAGGAAGGAATCATTGTGCCCATGTTGTTCGGCACATTACTTCCAGATATCCTTGCAGACATTACAAGACTTGAGGGATTTCTCTTTCTTGAACTCGATTATTATGACCTTCACGATCACAAGGAATACAACAATTACTTTAGAGAAAATTCAGAAGCACGGCAAATACTCAAGTTTTTAAAGAGAGACGAGTATTTGTTTTTGAGGAACGCAGTTGAAGATGGGATTTGGTGAGACCCTTTGATTACATGGAAAGACTTACACTTAAAATTCATGTCACCAAATCCCTTTCACGTTAAGTATATCAATATAGAAACACGTCATTTTCGTGTTTACTCTATCTATTTCTAGGAGGATTAACTATGAAAGACGACAACATACTCTCTTCATCACTTTTCAATCAAGCACAACTAAGCAATTCACAACGCATGAAAATCTTAGACGATCTTATCGCAGATTTTCATGTGTACATCCATTCAGAGAATACACTCATCATACAAAGACCCGGAGTAGCTCAATCAATGTTGCTCTTCTCTCCTTTCGATTACAGTGCCGCACTTAAAGGTATGATGGATACAGACGGCATCATCGCTTCAATGTTATTCGGTGGGACTCTGAGAACGATTATCTGCAAATTACCAAAGAAGGAAGGCTTCGCTTTTTTAGAGTTGGACGAGGCGAATATCCCTGACCATGCAGACTATCAATTTCGGGCGGGACATAATGCAGATGAAGCTCAACTATTGAAAATGATAAAAAGGAGCGAGTTTAAGTTTATGCGGGAACTTGTTGAGGAGAAGGTTTGGTGGTAGTGGGGGGTGTTGCTAATTAATTTACTTTTCATAGTGTACTTTTTCATTCTTACTTAACCTCAATCCGATTGTGTTTAATTTTTACCTGACCAAAGAAAAAGGCGGCCCATTTTCGACCGCACTGACTATTTTCTATGTCACGTATTTCG
>JBOFGC010000286.1:0-2055 GCA_051648945.1 Bacilli bacterium | reverse complement strand
GTGCATGCTTACCACCCCACAAAAATTTTATATAACATTTCTTTTCGATTTAACTTACATTCAATACGTTCAATAATATACTCTCCCCAGCCGTGATCAAGTGCTTTGTTGATATCTTGCGTAATGAGAAACCCATCTTCGCTAATAAAGCGATACTGGGCGCTGGTGTTCTGTTCTTCTTGCAGCACGTGATTGATAAATTGCTTCGCTGTTTTAAATGCGTGTGTTGTCATATTTCACCCTCTTTTCCCTTTAGCTTAAATACCAGATACAAATGCTAGTAGCGGCAATCGAGCAAATAGCTGTCAGTACTGTCATTAAAATCAACCTTGTTATCTCACTGATTAATTCCCATTTATTCATTCTGTTTTTCCTTTCAGATGTTGGCGGACGACAACGACATGATATTGTCCGCAGACCATTACCAACTTCGCAGTCTCTGACCAGTATTCATTAACGACAACTGCATCTTTTCCTAGAAAAACGTTAGGAATTTTATACACTTTTCCATTGTCTGCAGCGACGTGCGCATTGTCGTGATGATCAACTCTACAGCTTTTCACCGACTTCAATTCTTCTAATGTGCGAATCTCCACGACGTCACCCTTTTTCAGCTCTTTAAACTCTGATTTTTTCATCCTACATCACTCCCGCCAGTTCTTTTAGTTTTCGTATCTGCTCTTTCAAGTCGTACAATACGATGATGTCATCTTCGAGCTGTCTACGCATACCTCGTGCAAAGTGGCAGCTTTTTATATCGCCAGTATCAGCATAATACGCTTCTCTCCCACGCATAACTTGGAGTTTGCCCTCATACTCTCTGATTATCTCGTTGATTGTCATTCTACATCACTCGTTTCAACCGTTATCGTTCCTAACTTTATATCCCTGTCAGGAAACCGCATTTTTAAAGTTTTGATAGCGTTGACAACTCCAGCTTTGTTATCGCTATATATGAAGTCGTCAAGATTTTCACTAAATTGTGCTATTCCGTTTTCGACACCGCTGAGGTAAAATCCATTAATAATCGCTCCATAAAATATTTTCATGCTGCTACCTCCTAATCTGTTATAAAAATTCCAATTACAAAAGCAATTCCTAGAAACGCCATCGCTACATACGTTGATGTAAACCAATCTAAACCCATCAGATTTTTCACGACCATTGCCAACACGGAAACTCCTACCAATACAATCGAACCGACTAATAATTCTTTCATAACTCCACCGCCTCATATGTTTCTTCGAAAATATCAGTTTTGCATGGATATAACTCGCCACGAACACCTTTAATGATGTAATCGCCCTGTATAGCCATCATGTTTCCTTCGAGCGTTAAAATTTCGTATGCAGGCAGTTTAGTCGCTTTATTGAAGTAGCGTTTGTGTTTCGCTTTATCGAACCACTCCGGCATCTCGTCATGACCAAGTCTAAAAGCTTCAATTACCACTGGTTTTTTTCTGTATTTCATAACTTTCTCTCCTAACAGTCTACAAAATCTTGAATTTTATTCTCTGGATTGACACGCTTGTTAACGAGAATGACACTTATTGAATCAACGAAAAATAATCCTATATCAATTTTCGTTATATCAATAGTGAACATAAATTCATCTAAATAATTACGAAAATTAGTTTCAAAACTTAAGTTGTACGTTTCTCTGATTGACGTGTAACGATTCTTGTTTTTATTCGTCTTAGCTACGCCGAAAATGCACATTCTAACAAGCTCCTTATTTTCTTCCTTGTCATGCTTGTCTAAATTGAATGTGTTCTTAAGTATTTCTGCAGCTTTTTTGCTGAAAATAATTTCGATATCGTCTATGATCATTCTGTCTTTCATTATTCTACCTCCTGAATAAATATCCGTATCTCGTTCTCTTCGCCCCAAATCTTGCGATTGGCATTAGCGACTACTTGGCGATCATCAACAAATGTCCGCTTGTTCATTGAATCATAAATTGATTTTTCTAAATTGTCTAAATCCTTGTTTTTGTCACAAAAAGTACCGACTTGTTCTGCACGCTTCTTGCCAACGATTCGTTTTGGAATAGCAA
>JBOFGC010000285.1:0-7281 GCA_051648945.1 Bacilli bacterium | reverse complement strand
CACATGTAGGGCATATGGTTGTTGACTCATTTATGAAAATATCATAAGAATTTGTAGAGTTATTGAATGAATAAGTGCTTCGTTTTATGTAACCATTCTGTTGTGGAACAGAATGCATCATAATTGCGTAAACAAAACCACGCATCTGACAGACAGAACATCCTTCTCCCGCACATTTTTCGCAAAGTGAGAGGCGGTCATAATTCGTTTGCTCCGTCTCGCAATGTCTACACCGTTCGTAGCCTTTCTCACAATGAGGACAAGAAATAGAAACACTGCCTTCAGAACAACTATTACAAGTCCGCACGCCTGTACCTTCACACTTATGACATCGAATCGTCCCGTCATCATGACAATTCGGGCAAACGGCAAGCCCTTCAATACAATATTTACATTTAGACGGTTCAGCTTTCGTGACAAACGTTCGATAAGGGACACCATTTTCGGCATAATGTGATTTTAAGCGTTCTTTCATTTCATTTCCGGTAAGAATCGGCCGGCTTTTCACTGTGAATTTTTCGCTAACAGCTCCGTTTTGCATCGTTTCATAATGGATACAAGTGCGTAGTAGCCAATCAAACGTAACATCGTGCATGGAAATATCTTGTTGAAGTAACTGCTGTGCGCATTCATTTTCTTGTGCATACAACAGCAAGAAAATAGCATCATCATAAGAAAGCGATGGCGGATGAAAAGAGCAAAGATGAGCGGATTGATAGTGAGATGATGTTGGTAAATGCAGTTCTTGCCAACGTTTGAGAAGGGCTGAAACAACAGTACTTCGGTTATGTAAAATTGCGACACGTAGGAGCTTATATAACGTGTCGTAACTTAGATTGTCAAAAGGAATATACGCTAACCAGTGAGGGTGATCTGTGCCCGAAATGATGTCCTTGTATCGTTGATCGGTATCACCTAGTTCCCGATCAACCTGAACTTCAATGGACATGAGAAGTGCGTATAGCTGCGTATTATCATTTTCAACGCACCAAGAAATGAGATTCGCCGAAAAAAATGGTTGGAGTAACTTTTTACAGGACTGTACATTCGTATTTGAAAAATGGCGCAATAACGTTGTAAAACTTTGTGTATCATTTTGTGTGAAAAAATAGGATAAGGCATTTTTAACAGATTCATAGTCAGAAAAAAAATAGGTACATACCGCAAAACTACAATGTTCAGATGCAGTGTGTACACATTTATGGAGGAGATTTTGTTTTTGCTGAATGGATAAAGGAATGTCACCTAGATTTGCTATACTTCGTTGAAATTGGGTATCGTTGTCGGCATCTAAATTAGCGATGATTTCAATGAGTGAAGCAGTGTGCTTATCAAAGAGTAATTGAAATCTCTCGAAAGTAGTTGGTTGACGATAGTAAGTGAAACAGTGCAAACAACTACCACTGTGAGTAGCTGTGTGACAAGTAGTGCATATAACCATAAAAAAACGCATCCTTTCAGTGGTGGCTATAGCAACTATATGCATTTCTTTAGAAAGTTATAACAAAAGTTGTCCGAGAAAATTATCACAAACTCTCCATGAAAGGGTTTACATTATAAGGTAGAATAAGGTTATAATCAATAAGTGAAGAATGTTCTAAAAAATGGAGGTACAAGTGATGAAAGTGATTATGAATTCGGATGATTTCGGAATGTCTGATGGCGTGAACAAAGGGACGGTAGAAGCGATGCAACGCGGTGTCGTATCAAGTACGACAATGTGCGTGAACATGCCTGGTTTTGATAGCGCGATTGATTATATAAAGAAAAATGATATGAAAAATGTTGGACTGCATCTCATCTTTACAGGTGGAAAACCGATTTTACCAGCAAATGAAGTGTCATCGCTTGTCGATGAAGAAGGCAAGTTTTTACATTGGAGCGTTGCAAAAGAACGATTACTCAGTTTGAAACAAACAGAAATCGCAGCTGAAATACGTGCACAGTACAACAAAGTCGTATCAGAAGGTGTAGAAATTTCTCATATCGACTGTCATCATCATTTCTTATTGTTCTACCCTCATACTGCAAGCGTAGTCGTTGATTTTGCAAAAGAAGTAGGACTACCGATTCGTACGGTTACACCAGAAATTCGGGAATTTGTTCGAAATGCGGGTGTGAAAACAGTCGATTATTGCGAGTTGAACTTCTATAATGAAGGTGTAACACTCGAGACGATTAAACAAAGTATCACTTCTGCAAAAGAAAAAGGCTTGGAAATTATAGAATTCATGGTTCATCCTGCGTATGTTGATGCGGATTTGCGTGCAGTTTCAAGCTATTCAGAACAACGTGCGGATGAGTTAGTACTACTGACATCAGAAGAGGTGAAGCACCTTCTTCAAACAGAAAATGTCGAGCTTGTTGATTGGCACGCACTATAGATGAAATAGGAAAAAGCCGAACGATGAAAGGTAATCGTTCGGCTTTTTATTAAAATCGGAAGTAAATAAACGGATTGTACGATGAGTTTACGAGTTGCATAATTACATATAAAAACAGTAGCATGTAGACAGTGGCTTGAGTAATCGAGAACACGATGGTTTCACTGAAATTTGGTATGGAAACAGCAAGTTTTTGTTTAAGCCAAGGTAAGATAGGCATTGAAAAGAGCATACCAAGAATGAAAATTTCCCAGTTATTCATCAAATAATACACTGCTGTGTGATCAAGGAACCCTTCTCCTGCGCCACCAAACATCGATTGAATGAATGCGAAACTGTAGCTAAAGCTGTCAGCACGGAAAAATACCCAACCAATCATGACGAGCACGAGTACATACACGTGTTGCAACAGTTTCGGTGCTTTTTGAAGTACTTTGCCAAGCCAAGCACGCTCTATTGCCATCAGAAGTCCGTAATAAAATCCCCACGCCATGAATGTCCAACTCGCACCATGCCAAAAGCCAGTGAGTGTCCAAACAACAAATAAATTGCGATAAAACTTCCAAGGGCTTACACGGTTTCCGCCGAGTGGAATATAAACATAATCACGGAACCAAGTGCTTAAACTAATGTGCCAACGACGCCAAAATTCGCCAACACTTTTTGAGATGTATGGATAATTAAAGTTCTCTAAGAACGTAAAGCCAAACATTTTACCAAGACCAATGGCCATATCACTATACCCACTAAAATCAAAATATATTTGAATCGTATACGCGAGAATTCCAACCCAAGCCGTTGCAGTACTCAAATCACCAGCGCTTAATATGAAAATTTCATCTGCAACTTGTCCCATAGGATTGGCGATTAATACTTTTTTTGTTAAACCAGCAAGAAAACGCTGTACACCTTCTGCAAATTTATCGACTGTGTGTTCACGTTCAACAATTTCATCAGCGACTGTTTGATAGCGAACAATCGGTCCTGCAACAAGTTGAGGAAAGAGTGTAATATAAAGTGCTAAGTCGAATAAGTTTTTTTGTACTTTTGCATCTTTTCGGTACACATCAATGACATAACTCATCGCTTGAAACGTAAAGAAGCTAATACCAATTGGCAAAGAAAGCCCTGGTATTTCAAAACTCAAATTAAAAACGCTATTTACATTGTTAACGAAAAAACTAGCGTATTTGAAAACACCAAGTAAACCGATATTTCCAATAACACTGAGTGCAACAATTTGTTTCTGTTTTGCATCGTTCCCATCAAACTTTGTGAGAAGCAATCCAAAAAGATAGTTCATTACAATCGAACCAAGCATCACCGTTACATAAAGTGGTTCGCCCCAAGCGTAGAAAAACAAACTAGCGAGTAATAACCACATGTTACGGAATTTTTTTGGTCCAAGATAATAGACAGTTAAAACGATTGGTAAAAAGATAAATAGGAAGATCAGGTTACTAAAAACCAAGTGAATTACACATCCTTGTCGTAGTATAGTAAAGAAAAATATTTGTATAATTAGCAAATGAATGGAAGTTCAGTCTAAAAGTTATTTTAACATACAAATATCATCCGGGCTAAAAATAAGCATAGAGAAATGAGATTGTGCAAAAAAACCATGAGAATGGAATCTCATGGTTTTTTGATCTAGAATCTGAAATAGATAAATGGATTATAAGACGAGTTTACGAGTTGCATAATGGTGTACGTAAATAACAGCATGTAAACAGTCGTTTGAATAAGGTGGAAAGAAAGGCTGTTCATAAAAACAGGGAATTTGCTTTCCAATTTTGCTTTTGTATAAGGAAAAACAGGCATTGAAAACAGAATACCTAGGAAAAAGAATTCCCAGTTATTTAAGAAATAGTACGTTGCTGTCGAATCAAGGATTCCAGCACTGCCGTTCCAAAACATTGTTTTAATGTATTCTAAGCTGAACGAGAAACTATCAGCACGGAAAAACACCCACCCAATCATTACAAGCAACAACACATAACTATGCTGAATAATCTTCGGTACTTTTACAAGGACATTCGCAAACCACGCACGTTCAAAAGCGATGAGAAGGCCGTAGTAAAAGCCCCACGCAAGAAATGTCCAACTCGCGCCATGCCAAAAGCCAGTTAACGTCCAAACGATAAAGAGATTACGATACACTTTCCACGGTGCAACACGGTTCCCACCGAGTGGAATATACACATAATCACGAAACCATGAACTTAAACTAATGTGCCAGCGACGCCAAAACTCACTTACGTTTTTAGAAATGTATGGATAGTTGAAATTTTCTAAAAATGAAAAACCGAACATTTTGCCAAGACCGATGGCCATATCGCTATACCCACTAAAATCGAAATAGATTTGTAGAGAATACGCTAAAATTCCGAGCCAAGCAGATGCTGTACTTAAATCGCCACCGCTAAGCGAAAATATTTCATCGGCAACAAGCCCTAGTGGGTTTGCGATAAGTACTTTTTTGACAAGACCACTCAGAAAGCGTTGCACGCCATCCGAGAACTTATCTAGGCTGTGTTCACGATCCATAATTTCGTAGGCTACCGTTTGATAACGAACGATTGGCCCAGCTACAAGTTGTGGAAACAACGTGATGTAGAGCGCTAGATTGAAAAGATTTCTTTGAACAGGTGCATCTTTTCGGAGTACATCAACGACATAGCTCATTGCATGAAACGTGAAAAAGCTAATTCCGATGGGCAACTCAATAATCGGAATGTTGAAGTTCATATTAAACAACCCATTGGCATTGATTACGAAGAAACTAGCGTATTTAAAAAATCCGAGTAAACCAAAGTTTGCTACAACGCTTAGTGCCACAATTTTGTTTTGTTTTTTTCGATTTCCTTCGTTATCGGCAATGGCCAATCCGAAGAAATAGTTAACAACAATCGATCCGAGCATGAGTAACACGTATATCGGCTCGCCCCATGCGTAAAAGATAAGACTTACAAGTAGCAGCCAAGCATTCCGCAGTTTTTTCGGACCTAAGAAATAGACAGCTAAGACAATTGGAAGATATAGAAATAAGAAAATAAGGTTACTAAAAACCATGTGATTTACACATCCTTTTCATAAAGAAAATTATAGTAGGAGAGAGGATGTTTTACTACATTTTCTGATTCATATTATTTGAAATTAAAAATTGCTCCATCGAATACGAGATTGTTGTAGCATACAAACACAGCATCTGGTTTAAACGCACGAAGTAGTTCTGTACCTGATTTTGATTTTGGGTCTAAATAGCGTACATCAATAATGAGCGTTTCTTGAAAAGCTTCACTCACTGCGTAGCTCATTGCGCCAAAATAAGAATCTTTAAACACGACGACGCGTTTTTTGATCGATGCTTTTTTATTTTTAACTAGGACATTACTTGCACTTGGCTGATAATAGACATCAGCATAGGAGAGGGGTCCATTTGCGATATTATGTTGAAAGATATCGCTTTTGCTCATTTTCTTGTTTGTCGTTGCATTTTGGTATGAAAGAGCCGATGCAGGAAGTCCAAAAGTCGGAATCGAGATATCTGCTTTTTCTTTTATATTCGGAAGTTTTTTCTCATAAGTACCTAAAAAAGAGCGATTTCCGATGTTCTTTTGTTTTAGATTTTTCGTGACTTCAGGTTTTTTTAGGGCGTTGAAAAAATACTCAAGTCCTTTTTTTGCACCCGCACCGTTCCAGTGATGATCCGTTTTAAAATACCAGTTCTCTAACGTGGAGGTCTTTTTTTCATTTAAAATAGGTGTAGCCAGATCAATGAAATTCATCGTATTTTTTACATTGCTTTTAAAATACTGTTGTTCAACTTTTCGTATCGAAGAGAAAGTATCACTCGGATACAATGGTTGTAGTGCTGTAGTTCGATGTGGCGTTTGCACATAATACACTTGCGCGCCAATTTTTTTGCTATCTGATGCTAATTGTTTCAAGTTGGCTAAAGCTTGGTCGATATTTTTTTTCGTTGTAGCACTCATTGCGCCATCTTTTTGTTTTGCAACAGGTAAAAAATAGCCGTTTTTTGATTGAATAAATCCATTTGTAATCTGAGCTTTCTTTTGTTGAATGGTATCTTCTTGGTTTAATGAAAACACGAACGGATAGTAGGAAAGTGCTTGCGTCGGCTGAGTAGCACATAGAAATGCACTACCCAATACCAAACTAGCAACTGCTTTTTTATTTATCATGAATTTGCTCCTCTAGCGACTTGTTTGTAAATCAAACATAGGACCGTTTAACACTAAACTGTTGTATGCGATAATCGTTTTGTCTGGTTTAAAGGCACTTAATGCAACACTAATTGGTGCAGGGTCCCCTTTTTCGAAATAACGTTGGTCAATTATTAATACATCGGAATAAACAGATGCAAAAGCATAAGCGAGTGTATTGATATAAGAGTCTTTGAAGAGAACAATTCGCTCATTGATTGGTGCGTTGTCGTTATGGATAGTAACTGCACCTAATTTTTGTAAAGAATCATTGGAATAAGTATCCTTATTTTCTTGCGCTTCATTAATAAAAACTTGTCCATACGTGAGTGATTCATTCGTTAATTGATTTCGTATATCAAACGAAGGCTTATGGTTTTTAAGCTCTACACGATAATAGTCAGACGTTTCAGTTGGAAGTTCGTATAGTTGTAGTGCATACGAGCCAACAAAAGGTGTATCTTTTGTCGGTTTGTAACGTACTTCTACTTGTTCTTGTACGGATGCAGGAGCGCCAAGTGATTTTAACATCGTTTTAAAGCCAGCGTTTGCACCTAAACTGTTCCAGTGATGGTCCGTTTTAAAGTACATAGATTCTAATGTTTTTGCATCATACGTTGAAAGAAACTGATCGTCCATACGAGTGAAGTGGATATTTTCACTCATTTGCT
>JBOFGC010000284.1:0-4935 GCA_051648945.1 Bacilli bacterium | reverse complement strand
TTACCGTGTTTCCACCTAATGCTGGGTTAAAAAATGCTGTTCCAAACGTACGATCAAACATCATCAGTGCAAGTCCTACTGTTAATGGAGGCATTGCAAAAAGCAATAACGCACTCGTAACAAAGGCAGTCCATGTAAATAACGGCATACGCATGTATGTCATACCTGGTGCACGCATGTTAATAATCGTAGCTAGGAAGTTAATTCCTGATAAAAGTGAACCAATCCCTGAAATTTGAAGTCCGAGAACATAAAAATCGACTCCATGAGTTTCTGAAGCGAGTGATAGACTAGCATATGCTGTCCAACCACTGTCTGGTGCTCCACCTAAAAACCAAGATAAATTCAAGAATATTCCACCAAAAGCAAACAACCAAAATCCTAAACTATTTAAAAACGGAAACGCAACGTCACGTGCTCCGATTTGAAGTGGTACGACTGCGTTCATAAATGCAAACACAAGCGGCATTGCTGCTAGGAATATCATTGTCGTTCCGTGCATTGTTAATACTTGGTTATATGCGTCGCCAACTAGGAAATCATTGTCTGGCTTTGCAAGCTGAATTCGAATGAGCAAAGCTTCTAAGCCGCCGATTACAAAGAAAAATAATCCAGCAAACATATATAACTTCGCAATTTTTTTATGGTCTACAGTCGTAATATAATCCCAAAGAATTCCTTTTGACTGTTTCGCTGCTGTTGCTGCCACGTATGGCTACCCCCTTTATTTGCATTACCCCGTGTTATTTGTTTTCAACTGAAAGAGTTTTCAAATATGCAAGTAATTCATCAATTTCTTTATCTTTTAACTCAGCGTATTTTCCTGACATTTTATTGCCTGGTTTAATACTATCTGGGTCTCTTAACCATTGTTTAATGTTTTCATCATTGTTTTCTTTAAACCCTGCAACCGTTGAACGGTCTGCAAACGTTGCCAAGTTTGGTGCTACACGTGCTGCTGTTGGACGAGGGTCTTTTGCATCGACCGCATGACAACTAATACAGCTACGATTAAACACTTCCTCTCCCGCTTTCGCTTCAGAAGTTAACTCCACTGTTTGGGGTTTCTCAAGTTTCTCGGTCCATGCTTTAAACTCTTCTTTTGAAACTGCAATAAGTTTAAACTGCATGAGTGCATGACTTGCGCCACAGAATTCTGTGCAATAACCCATGTATGTACCAGGTTCTTTTGCACTAATCCACATCTGATTCACATTATCAGTATTCGTATCCATTTTACCAGCAATTGATGGCACCCAAAATGCGTGTTTTACGTCGCCAGCTTTAAGATTTAAATACACACGCTCGCCCGTTGGAATTACGATATCTTGACTCGTAACGAGTTTCTTTCCTTCGTATTCAAACTCCCACCAATATAACTTCGACGTTACATTAATAATCAGTGGTTTGTTTTCTTTACGATTCATCGGGCTAACATCACCCAATTCTGTCGTTTGTAATACGACTGGTACAGATAACACAATAAGTAAAATAATCGGAATTACTGTCCAAATAATTTCTAATGTGTGCGAGCCTTCAATTTGTTTTGGTATCTTATGCTCGTCACCTTTTTTCTCTTTAAATTTAACAACAACATAAAAGAATATTACTGATACGACTGCTACAACGAGTACCATCATCCCTACAGAGAGCATGATGAGATCATACTGCATTTTTGCAGCTTCCCCTTTTGGAATGAGAACGGATTGGTTCTCTTTTCCACACCCCGTTAACAGAAGCGCGAGGGTCGTTAAAAACCCGTAAAAGCGCCAATGTTTCATACATATACCCCACTTTCAAATGTAAATTACAATGCTCTGACTGAAGCACTAAAAGAGTGTTACGACTACTGACATGAAAAATAGCAATGTCAAATAGTTAATAGAATAAACAAACATCGTTCTCGACCATGAAATATCATCGGACGACGTTCGGAATCCACGAAACGCGAGAATTAACCAAACAACATTTAACAACGTTGCAAGGACTAAGTAGACCATTCCAAGTTCATACATAAAGAATGGCAGTGGGAATAAACAAATAATCCACACTAAAATTTGTCGTTTTGTTATTGCGAAACCATGGACAACTGGTAACATCGGAATACCTGCTGCACGATACTCTTCTGAGCGTCGCATTGCTAGTGCTAAAAAGTGTGGTGGTTGCCATACAAACAACATGAGAAACAATATCCATGCATACATATGTAAATCGCCATCCACTGCTGCCCAACCAATTAACGGTGGCATCGCACCTGAAAAACTTCCTACGACTGTATTGATTGAATATTTACGCTTTGTCCATAATGAATACAGCACAACATACACAAAGCTACCAAACGCCGCAAAGTACATCGCAGTTGTCGTCGTTGTTGCTAATATGACTAAACCACTTGCAATTAACGTTATTCCTGTTGAAATCGCCATCCGACCTGAAAAACGCCCTGAAACTGTTGGACGGTTTTTCGTTCTCTCCATAAGATGGTCAATATCCCTATCAATATAGTTATTTATTGAACAAGAACCACCAATGACGAGTGAAGAACCAATCATCACTGCAATCAACTGTACAATATAATCCCCTATAACCAAACCGTTGAAATGTAAGGCTAACCAAAAACCAGTAAACGTCGTAATCAGATTTGAATTTACAATCCCAATCTTTATTAACGCTAAAAAATCTTTACTAAACGTTTGCCCTGCTTCTGATGCACTTTGTTCTCTCAATGTTGTAGTTACATTTCCCAAATCGAACGCCCCCTCGTTCACATTAGTTTCACATGCCGTGTACTCCCCCGAAACTTACACACACGTTTGTGAACAAAACGTGAAAATAGATTCACATTTTTCTAATATGTGTACCTTTAAAATTATTATAGAAAATTCAGTATTTTTCAACTGTTTTTCTAATTTATTTTATAACATTTTTTAAAATTTAGACACTTTTTTGCATTTTCTTATAAAAACAGTGACTATTTTTTGAATTTACACACTTATTCATATACAATAACACTAGCATTCTACTAGAAAAACTCAATTTTATGTAAGCAGGTGAACAAATTGTATCGTTATTTAAAAATTATTGCTCTTCTTTCTAATATATGGATGATTGCTGTGTTACTAGGAGGAGCACTCGTGACAAAAACTGGGTCTGGACAAGGGTGTGGTCCAAATTGGCCACTTTGTCATGGCGCACTTGTACCCGATTCACTCCCTGTAGAGACTGTAATCGAACTAAGTCATCGTATTACTTCGTTCTCCGCAGGCGTTTGTGTGCTCATCTTTGCGATTATGGCATGGCGCATCATCGGACACCATCGTGAAACGAAAATGCTCGCAATAATTTCCGTTGGTTTTTTAGTGTTTCAAGCGTTACTTGGTGCTGCTGCCGTTATTTGGGCACAATCTGCATCTATTCTCGCATTACACTTTGGAATTTCGCTTATTTCTTTTGCGGCTGTATTTATTTTGATGATGCTCGTTTTCGAGGTCGACAAGAAATTACAGTTTAGTCATATTGTTTTTACACCTTTTCTGAAAAAAGGGACAATTGGACTTGCTGTATATTCACTCATTGTCGTGTATTCTGGCGCACTCGTGCGTCATACAAAATCGAGTCTTGCTTGTTCGAGTGTTCCGTTTTGTGAACCTTCTAGCATACTTGGTGAAAATTCATTTGAGTGGGTACAGATGGCGCACAGAATGTTTGCATCTCTAATTTTTGTTTTTGCTTTGATTCTTTTCCTTCATGTGCGAAAGCATTATAAAATAGAGCGCAATTTTAAAGCACTTTATTTTACAGTGTTGCTTCTGACGATTACACAAGGAATTAGTGGTGCGCTTATTGTTTATAGTAAATTGAGCTTACTTATTGCGTTGTTTCATGCGTTTAATGTGAGTATTATGTTTGCACTTATTTGTTATATTGTGTTGTTGTTGCTTCGTAAGGTGAAGTGACTAAAAAACCGAACGCGTTTTTGTCTCCTTTGGACGGAGATTTGGACGGTGTTCGGTTTTTTGATTTTTTGTTTAGGTCGCAGGTTGTGAAAAAATCACGCTCGTGGGCGTGATTTTTTCTTGAATATATTTGGACTCGCGTCATAGTCGTATGTTTTTTAAATGGATTGGACTTTTTCTTGGGTACTTTTTTCTAGTTGTAGTGTTTGTGCTGTTGCTGTCATGATGTTTGTGAATAGTTCTGGGTTTTGTTGTAATGATTCTTGATAGGATGGAATCATTTGTTTTACTTTGTTTTCCCAAAGAAGCATTTCTTGTGGGAAACATTTCTCTAGGACATCGATCATGACGCTTACAGCGGTTGACGCGCCCGGAGAGGCTCCTAACAACGCCGCTACAGAGCCGTCGCTTGCATGAATGACTTCTGTGCCGAATTGGAGTGTTCCTCGCCCTGAAGGTGTGTCTTTGATGACTTGTACACGTTGCCCTGCTACGACAATTTCCCAATCTTCGCTTTTTGCGTTTGGAATAAACTCACGAAGTTCTTCCATTCGTTTTTCATGAGAGAGTAGCACTTGCTCAATTAAGTATTTTGTTAATGGAATTTCTTTCACGCCTGCTGCTAACATTGTGATGATGTTGTGCGGCTTAATGGACGCAAATAAATCTAAATTTGAACCGGTTTTTAAAAACTTCGGCGTGAAACCGGCAAACGGACCGAACAATAATGATTTTTTCTGATCGATAAAACGTGTATCGAGATGCGGTACGCTCATTGGCGGTGCGCCAACTTTTGCTTTGCCATATACTTTCGCATGATGTTTTTCCACAACTTCTTGGTTTTTACACACCATAAATAAACCACTCACTGGGAATCCACCAATTTGCTTTGATTCCGGTATACCTGTTTTTTGTAGCAGTGGTAAACTGTATCCTCCTGCACCAATGAAAAGAAACTTACTAAAATAGTGATGGACCT
>JBOFGC010000283.1:0-3289 GCA_051648945.1 Bacilli bacterium | reverse complement strand
TTAATGCATACACATATTTACTAAAGCGGTCCCCAAGCGAACGTCTTATATCGTGTAAACCATCTGTAACTTTTACTTGAAGCGGTATGTTTGCATAAAATTGTACGAAAACAGACCCTTCACCAACTCGGCCAGCACGTGCTGTATATTGCTCTTCGTCTGCTTGTGCTGTCAAGTCAACACTTTCTCCAAACGCTTGACGAATCTGAAGCAATACTTCACGCCAATCCGCTTTCGCATTTTTATCAATCGCTAAAAAATCGCTCGCATAATAAATTGACTGTACGCCGTCTATTGTTAATAGGTTTTGGATTAATTCATCCTTACTCTTACTCTGTTTTGTAAATGTCTTTCTTTGCTCTTCGTAGAGCCCACCAGAAAAAATGATTTTCATACTTAGTGGACTAGGTGTCGGTTGAATATCTAGAATCTTTCTCACAGCCACACATCCTTACGTTCTTAATTACAATCATTATAATGGATTCCACTACCTTTGTCTTGTAAAAAAGAAAAGAGCTAGGGTTCTCCCTAACTCTTTGGTCCATCACCGATAAAACTAGCGTCTAAATTGGCAAGGTCTTTGTCTAATTTATGATGTTTGCTCTCTTTACAAATGACTTCTGACGTAATTTCAGATGTGATTTCTGTTGTGTCAACTTGGTTGTCACAAATTCTTTCAAACACAGTTTCAACATCATCAACAACTGAACATGGGAATGTTTGAACACATAACTTACATTCGCCAATGACTTCAATTAAAAATTCACGTTCTACTGTTACGATGATTTCACCAGTTGTTGGACAAATACGTGCTTCTAAACAATTGGGATGTTGAATGACGCGGACGATGACATCAAACTGATCGCTTACTAAGTCGTCGCCTGTATACTTAATACGAACGGCATCTGTGTACGCTACTGCTTCTGTAAGTGCTAATGTTTTTGTGTTATCTTCTGTCGCTAGCCACAAATTTATATCGTATGTTCCGTATACTTCAACGAAATCGCCACATTTTTTTGCGTCATAAGCGTGATTGATAATCCAGCAACCGAGAATACAATCTGATTCAACATTTGGTGTAAGTTGATGTGTAGCTTGGATGAACTTTTTCCCTTTACCAATTACTGCGCGTGTAATAATTTCTCGATATTGACTCATTAGTGAACCCCTCCTCTACAAATATTCAATCCATTCTATGCTAGTCAATTGTACTATGTGCAATGTTTGCTGTAAGTTTATACAATAATTAATGTATGATTCCTACGATGTAGTTATGATGAATATTATTCATCCGGTCTAATTTACGTGCACAAAAAAAGCGGTAGTGCAATCCCCTTTCAGAGCGCACTACCGCTTTACATTTCATCTATTTAGTAGCATCCACAACCGTCGCCACATGAAAGGGAAGCAACAGCTTTTCCAGCCCCCGTTTGCCCTTTTAACACATCGCCACCTGTTGAACGTAAAATTTCATCTGTTACAGTATTTCCGATTGTTGAAGTGATTAGTTGCAACAACCCATTTAACTCTTCTTGCGTATCCAAAAACTGTTGAACAAGTGGAATGTTGTCAAGTTCACTTTGCAATTGTGCAATTTGCTCTTCTGTTTGTCGAAGTGCTTCTTGCTTGCCATAGTGTTCAAAATTAACCGCTTGTTTTTGTAAGCTCTTAATTTCTTTCATCAACTTACGAACCGTTTCGTTCATTTGCAATGAAGCTTCAGCCTTTTTAAAAATATCCACTTCTTCTGTTTCAGAAATCATTTTCGCTAATGTTGTTGCTTGTTCTAAAATTTCATCTCGTGTAAACTGTGCCATCCTTTTTCATCCCCTTGTTGTTATTGTGGAAGTTCTCCATTCAGAGACCACGTACGTGAATCTGTTACTTTCACTTGTATGATTTTACCAATCAACGTCTTATCGCCTTTAAAGTTAACGAGTTTACTCGTACTCGTATAACCTGCTAACACATCTGGATTGTTTTTGCTTTCCCCTTCAACTAACACATCCACAATACGACCTACATATTTTTTGTTAGCCTCTGCACTTTGTTCGTTAACTAACGCATTCAAACGTTGCAATCGATCTTTTTTCACATCTAATGGAACATTATCCACCATTTTCGCAGCTGGTGTGCCTTCTCGAGGTGAGTAAAGATACGTATACGCAGCTTCAAAACCAACTTCTCGTACAAGACTCATTGTATCTTGAAATTGCTCTTCTGTCTCATTTGGATACCCAACAATTATATCTGTTGTCAAACAAACATGTGGCATCGCTGCACGAATTTTCTTCACTAACTCTAAATAGCGCTCACGATTGTATTTTCGCGCCATGATTTTAAGAATTTCTGTATTTCCGGACTGCACTGGCAAATGAATATGATCCATTAAATTGCCACCTTTTGCTAAAACCTCAATCAAATGATCATCAAAATCACGTGGATGACTTGTCATGAAACGAATACGCGGCACGCCAATTGTACGGATTTCATCCATCAGCTCACCAAGACCATATTTACAATCACTTAAATCTTTGCCATACGCATTTACGTTTTGGCCGAGTAACGTTATTTCCTGATAGACAAGAGCCGCTAAATGACGCACTTCTTCAATAACATCTTCTGGACGACGACTGCGCTCTTTACCGCGCGTATAAGGTACGATACAATACGTACAAAACTTATCGCAGCCGTACATAATGTTTACCCACGCTTTAATATTTCCCTTACGTATTTTCGGCAAGTTCTCAATAATGTCGCCTTCTTTTGACCACACTTCAACGACCATCTCTTTTTGGAACATTGCATCTTTAATAATTTGAGGCAAACGGTGAATGTTGTGCGTGCCGAAAATCATGTCTACATGGTGATACTTTTGTAAAATCTTATTCACAACGGACTCTTCTTGACTCATACACCCACAAATACCTAATAACGCACCTGGTTTACGACGTTTCCAATGCTTCAAATGCCCAATTTCACCAAACACTTTATTTTCAGCATTTTCCCTTATTGCGCACGTGTTTAACAAAACAATATCCGCTTCTTCAAAATCACTTGTATTTTCAAAGCCCATTTGAGCCAATATTCCCGCCATTACTTCCGTGTCATGTTCATTCATCTGACAACCATAGGTGCGAATATAAAACTTTTTCCCTTGGCCTAAATTAGCTACATCTTCAGGAATTGTAAAGTCTTTATGATATTGCACTTCTTCTTTTCCACGTTTTTTTGCATCTTTCAAATTCGGTGCAGTATACACCTGTTCAAAAAATTTACTATAGTCCTT
>JBOFGC010000282.1:0-3468 GCA_051648945.1 Bacilli bacterium | reverse complement strand
TATTCACTTTTGGCATAGCGATATAATCTTTAAATCGACCTGGCATTGGTTTCCAGCACGTGTGGATAATACCTAATACGGCATAACAATCCTTTATGCTCGAAACAATAACACGAATCGCTAATAAATCATAAATTTCATTAAATTCTTTTTGTTGGTCTTTCATTTTTTTATAAATGCTATAAATGTGTTTCGGGCGTCCATTAATGTCTGCTTCAATGTAAACATCATTTAATTTTTCACGAATTTCAATCATTACGTCATCAAGATATTGTTCACGTTCACGTCGTTTACGTTTCATTAGATGAACAATTCTGTAATATTGCTGTGGATTTAAATAGCGAAGTGCCGTATCTTCTAATTCCCATTTCACTTTTGATATCCCTAACCGATGTGCGAGTGGTGCAAAAATTTCTAACGTTTCATTGGAAATCCGCGTTTGCTTTTCGAGTGGCAAATGTTTCAGCGTACGCATATTATGCAGACGGTCTGCTAGTTTTATTAAAATAATGCGTAAATCTTTTGCCATTGCAACGAGCATTTTACGATGATTTTCTGCTTGTTGTTCTTCTTTTGAAAGGTATTTAATTTTCTCTAACTTAGTGACTCCGTCAACTAAAAACGCTACTTGGTCGCCAAATTTACTTTGAATTTCTTCAACCGTTGTTGGCGTGTCCTCTACGACATCATGAAGAAAACCGGCTGCTACAGTTTGTGCATCAACACCTAGGTCAACTAAAATCCCCGCAACTTGGATGGGATGTATGATGTAGGGTTCTCCCGATTTGCGATATTGTTCACGATGTGCTTCCTCTGCGTAAAAATAAGCAGCACGAATAAGTTCACAATCCGACGGGTTCATATATTGTTCTGCTAGCGTA
The DNA here is from genome assembly GCA_051648945.1 of Bacilli bacterium. Classification (GTDB taxonomy): domain Bacteria; phylum Bacillota; class Bacilli; order JBOFGC01; family JBOFGC01; genus JBOFGC01. The sequence goes on along the minus strand of JBOFGC010000282.1, from coordinate 2,587 downwards.
AATACTTGTTCATATGTGAGAACTTGCTCGTTAGCCATTGTGATCACCTTTAACCTTCTCTATTTAACGTATCGCCTCGGGTGGCAATGCCGAATTACGACAAAATAATGTACGATTTAATAAAAGCAAGTATACCATAAGTTGCTTATTTTTGTATGTACTAAGTTATGGAAAGATATGTTCTCATTTTGTGTGCATTACTTATATTTTTTGCAAAAAAAGCGTAAAGGATTATTTCCTTTACGCTTTACTGTTTTTATGAAAATAATGTTACTTTCGGTCGTGAGCGATGATATTTCGTAAGCGTCCGTTACGTCAGGCACCTTCGCTTTCCTGCGGGGCACGCCACGAGCCTCCTCGTCGCGATAAAACTGCTCCTGCGGGGTCTCGTTTGGCGGCCTTTCCCGCGGGAGTCTTCGGTGCCTGACTTCACTACCACTTTGCGGAATAAAGTGCGCGCGGCCCCTTTTCATGCTTGGGTTGTGAAAAAGGGCCGCTCGCGTTCCTAGTTATGTTCTTTGAAAATTATTGAGTGCTCGCGTTTATTAATATGTCATTAATGTATAAACGTCGTAGTTCGGGAAGCGTTCGCGTCCGTTTAAATATGTTAACTCAATAAGGAAAGCAACTCCAACAACAACTCCGCCCATTTCTTCGATCAGCTTAATTGTTGCTTCGATTGTTCCGCCTGTTGCTAATAAGTCATCTGTAATGACAACTCTTTGACCAGGTTTAATTGCGTCTTTGTGCATCGTTAATACGTCTACACCATATTCTTTTTCATAATTTTGCTTGATTACTTCGCGTGGTAATTTTCCTTCTTTACGCACAGGAGCAAAACCGATGTTTAGCGCATATGCGACTGGACAACCAACCATGAATCCACGAGATTCAGGTCCAACGACAACTTCTGCTCCACGTTCTTTCACATATTCGCACATTGCGTCTACAGAAGCACGAAACGCTGGTCCATCTGAGAGTAATGTTGTGATGTCTTTGAAACGAATACCTTCTTTTGGATAGTCAGGTACTACTGCAATATAATCTTTAAAATTCATAATTTTTTCCTCCTAAAATGCGGTCACTAAATGACCCTTTAACATATGATTCAATTCATTAATTGATGTTTGCAAAAATGTGTCATAGTATTGTTGTGTTTTTACAAGTTGCTGGTATTTCAACGACTGCTCAAGCGGCTTACGTTCGGTTGTTGTTTTCATCATTACGGTGTTGTCCACAATTGAAATAAAGTCCAGTTCTTCAAAAACAGCGAGCATTTTTGAAATTGTTGCAGGTGTTCGGTCAAGTAGTGTTGCACCATTTGAAACGACATGTGCCAAAGTAAGAGGTCCACTTCCTACAAGCATTCGATAGAGTGCTGCAAAAGTTTCTCTTGCTATCTTTTCTGGTCTCGTTAATTGCGTACCATAACCAACGATAAAAAATGTATCTGCTTCTTGTGCGATTTGAAACACTTTTAGCAAATCATTTTCTGTAGGGGGAACGTCAAAACAAACAACAGTTTGTACACTTTGAATTAGTGTTTCCCAGTTTTCCGAACCGTATAAGACAACGGAAATATTGCAATGGTCTTTTACATACTGTTCATTAACAGGATGAAAACAAAGAATTATGGTTTCGTTTTCATTTAATTTCTCTATACTTTCAAAGACTTTACTTCGATTACGCCAATCAGCGACAACACGTTCTTCACTTCGCATATCGAGTAGCATCAGTTGCGGATTCACACGACCGTTCCACTCGTTAATACTCGCCTCACATATGATATCGACTTTTTTTCGCACTTCACTTTTCAAAAGTTTGTTGCTTTCTTTAAACCATACCGCATCGATTGTGTTGTAGTGTTCATCTTCAAAAACAAATTTTGCATGATTTAATTTTTGACCAATGAGTCGACTTTGTTTTGGCGAAACATTTCGGATGAGAATACGTGGCTTCGGATTTCCTACGCCGTATGGTGCAAGTTGTTTCAGCTCTTTAATCGCAGCTACCGTAATGTCATTTATGCCACAACAAGCAGTTGCAACGAGTTCTAACTTCATATCTTCAGGCGCAATAAGTTCCGCGCTACGTTTGTTTAAATGCGATCGTAACGCTTCGATATTTTCAATCGGTATCGTTAATCCCGCTGCCATCGGATGTCCACCGAAATGCGTCATCAAATGTTGTTCTTCGCTCATTGTCATAAACAAATCAAACGCAGCAATCGAACGCGCTGAACCTTTTGCATTGCCTTTTTCAACATCGATAGCGAGGGCAATTACGGGACGCGTATACTTTTCAACAAGTCGACTCGCGACTATACCTAGTACACCTGCGTTCCATCCTTCTTTGCTCACAATGAGAACACGGTCATCGATAAAGCATTTCTCAACTTGCTCAATTGCCTCTTTTGTTATTTCATCAACAAGTTTTTGTCGTTCAATATTTAGGGCGTTCACGCGTTGCGCTAAGTTTTCCGCTTCTTCTTCACTTTCCGTCATCAAAAGACGTACCGCATCGCCTGCATGTTGCAAGCGACCGACTGCATTGATACGAGGACCAATGCCAAAGCCGATGCTCTCTT
>JBOFGC010000281.1:0-2628 GCA_051648945.1 Bacilli bacterium | reverse complement strand
TCACTTTCAGGAACTAACTCTTCTCTTCCGGGAACTAGCCACTCACTTTCGGGAACTAACTTTCTCTTCCGGGAACTAGCCACTCGCTTTCGGGAACTAACTCTTCTCTTTCGGGAACTAGCCACTCGCTTTCGGGAACTAACTCTTCTCTTCCGGGAACTAGCCACTCGCTTTCGGGAACTAAACACTTCACTCCCGGGAACTAACTCGGTAATTTAATTCCACATACAGTAGCTGCTTGTTCAAGTGGCGTTTCATTTGGTGGTGGAGTAACCAGGGAAAATGTTATTTTTGAGTTCGACATAAAGAATGCACCTTTTAAATTTGATATAGATATCATACTTAATAGAGCAAAATAAAAAAATGCTTATTTTGAATACGGGCTTACCCTTCGTTCACTTCTTTGGGCCTTTACGACATCTCCTTGAGCCATTCCCAACAGAATATATAAGCAACTATCTCCCACCAAAAATCAAAACCCGTCCTCAAAACCAAGTTTCGAGAGCGGGTTCCTAAATTTCTACTTATTTTAATAAAGCTAATTTCTCTAAAGAAGACAGGTCAATATCTTTGTGGAGGCTATTTCCATGTGCGTCCATTGTTACGATTGCACGGAAGTCTTTTACTTCGAAATGCCACATTGCTTCGGGAATTCCAAATTCGATGAGGTCCACGCCATCTACGCGTTCAATACATTCCGCATAATATTGTGCAGCTCCTCCGATTGCGTTCAAGTAAACCGCTCCCGCTTCACCAAGTGCTGCAAGTGTTTTCGCACCCATACCACCTTTTCCAATGACAGCGCGAATGCCAAATCGTTTAACGATATCTCCTTGATATGGTTCTTCACGAATACTCGTTGTTGGACCGGCTGCTTTTACATGCCATTCACCTTCCGAATCTTTTAACATAACTGGTCCACAGTGATAAATCACACTTCCTGATAAATCAACAGGCGCATCATTTTCACTTAAATATTTATGTACAGCGTCACGTCCTGTGAACATGCGCCCGCTAATGCTTACCACATCACCAACGCGAAGAGAACGAATTTGTTTCTCTGTAATTGGTGCAGTTAGCGAAACGACATTCGCTTCACTTTCCGAAGCTGACGTTTCTGATTCATGAAACGAAACGTCGTCGCCCTCTTGATAGTACCAATCAAGAATTTCACCAGTCGTTGCATCCAAGGAAATGCCTTGACGGCGGAACGCCCAACAATTATAGGCAACGCTTACAAAGAAACTTGCGGGTATACGATTCATCACACCAATCTTGCAACCGAGTAACGTTTTTTCACCACCAAAGCCCATCGTACCAATGCCAAGTGTGTTCGATTTTTCAACAACATACGCTTCAAGGTCAGCGAGTTCTGAAATTGGATTGATATCGTCTAATGAACGGAACAATTGATCTTTTGCGAGTTCGTAACCTGACGTACGGTCACCACCGATACCGACACCGATGACACCTGCACTACATCCTTGACCTTGCGCTTGATAGACGGAATGTAAAATACATTTGCGAATCCCATCTAAATCACGACCTGCTTTGCCTAACCCCTCAAGCTCGCACGGAAGTGAATATTGAATATTTTTATTTTCACAACCTCCACCTTTTAAAATAAGGCGGACATCAATCCAGTCATTTTCCCATTGTTCAAACTTAATAACAGGTGTTCCTGGACCGAGATTGTCACCACTATTTTTTCCAAATAACGAATCTACGCTATTTGGGCGTAATTTACCGAGTGACGTTGCTTTTTTAATTGCTTCTAAGATTTGTTTCTTTATGACAAGTTGGTTCACCCCGACTGGTGTTTTCACTTTGAATGTCGGCAACCCCGTATCTTGACAAAGCGGTGATACATTTTCTTCTGCCATTACAATGTTCTTTGCAATCGTAGAAAGTGCTAGCGCAGAGCGAGTACCTGCTGTTTCTTCTAATTTCGCTGCATGAATTGTACGACGCACATCTTTCGGCAATGCCGTACTACATTCAACAACTAAATCATACAAACTATCGAATAGTTTTTCCATATAAGTTTCCCCCTTATTCTTTCAATTTCCCATCCATTTTCTATTATAAAACCTAACCCCTATAATTGAAAAGAATATTCAGAAGTGTGGCGTAAGTTATGAAGAATATGGTAGCATAGACATAGTGATGTTCTAGAAAACGTTCTTCTAGGATACACTTGTACAGAAAACATATTGGAGGGAAAAAAATGATTAGGAATAGTAATCCGATTTTTACATCTGAGAATTATCAGCGCGGAGAAGTAAGTTCAAGAGGGATGACTGTTGGTGGAACAGTTGGTAAAACACTCATTCTTTTTGTAATGCTACTTGCAACAGCTGCATACGCATACAATCAAACGCTACAAGGTGAGTTATCAACTACCGTATTTTACGGCGCATTAATTTCGACGTTCATCGTTGGGTTTATTGCCATGAGTGCACCTAAATTATCACCTGTTTTAGCGCCTGTTTACGCAGCAATCGAAGGCGTACTTATCGGTATGATTAGTGCAATGTACGCTGGTTTATATGAAGGTATTGTTCTACAAGCCGTTTTAGCAACACTTGGTGTATTCTTAGCTTGTCTTACGCTTTATGCAACAGGCCT
>JBOFGC010000280.1:0-3319 GCA_051648945.1 Bacilli bacterium | reverse complement strand
AATGTTACAACTCATCGATTAGTAAAAAAACCCGAGCGAGTAAACGCTCGGGTTTTTTAGTTAACGGTCTAATGCAATACTGTTTTCAGGCGCTTTAAATGGATCGTCCTTACTTATGCGGTCAAAAAACATAATTCCGTTTAAATGATCAATTTCATGTTGAAAAACAATGCTGTGTAGGCCGCTTAGTTGAAGTGTAATCTCTTCCCCTTCGTGCGTCGTAGCGCGAACAGTAACACGTGCATAACGAGGCACATAGCCTTCAATCGCACGGTCAACACTCAAACAACCTTCACCAGAAGTTAGATACGTCATCTCCGCGCTATGTCCAACAATACGTGGATTAAATAAAGCGTACGCCATATCCTCTTCTTCTGTTTCACCAGGCACGAGAACAGCAATCATTCGCTTGCTAATTCCAATTTGAGGCGCAGCTAGTCCAACGCCCGCACGCAAACCGTATTTTTCGGCAATATCATCGTCTTGGCTATTATAAAGATAGTCCATCATTTCAATTAGAGTTTCCACATCTTCACTACTTGCAGGCAATGAAACAGATTCAGCCTTTTGTCGAAGAATGGGATTGCCTTCGCGTATAATATCTTTCATTAATATCATGAAATCACTCACTTTTCTTTTGTTATTGTTATTCATTGTAACAAAAAATAACAATGTTTGCACGAACATATAGCATGCCATATTCGCCTTTTCACTAAACATTATTGTATGTAATCATAAAATAAAATTATCTCCAAAGAAAAAGTCGCTACAAAGTAGCGACTTTTTGAGTTAGCAACAGAACGCAGCGCCAACGATAATTAAAAGAATGAACAATACAACGATTAAAGCAAAACCAGAATTGAACCCACAACTTCCGCCACCTTGAATTGGTGCGCAACATGGTGTAGCATAACCACCTGTTGGATATGCAGCATTAGCTCCCCACATAATAGTTACCTCCTTGAACAAGTAATCCGCTGTTTTAGCGGTTAATATAAGGTATGTATGTGGCACTAAAATGTATAGGCACTCGCCTAAGTAGGAAAGAGATATTTTTTATACTGCAAATAGAATCAGAAATTTCTGTTTTTGTTCACAGAAAAGTTTTGTCGTGGCTTGTAAAGTATAGCCCTTATAAAGTAATATAATAGGTAATACTTCAGTACAATTACCGTTTGTAGAAATACATCACACGTTCATTTGGTAAGTGTAATTCCCCAGCAACATGTTTTGCAATAAATTTCGCCAGCTCAATCGCTTTATTTCTGTCTCCCGTTTCTGAACATTCGTCAGCAGTAATCTGAATATACGGAATGTTATTTTCGCCACGAACTTCTGAATTGACTCCAATGAGTAAAAGTTGGTATCGGTCAAGACGCGCGCGTAAGAAAAGCACATTTGGATGTTGTTCCTTTTTTTCAATTGTATATGGAAAAGCTGTTTCAGCGTACGGAAAATCAAGTTGTTCTCCTAGTTTACTACCAATCTCTTTGTAGTAGGTTAACAGTTGTTCAACCTGTTCTAGTGAATAGTCTTCATTTGGTTGTCCAACGAGATAAATTTTTGTATTTTCAATCATTACAATGGCTACCCCTTTCAAGTGCATGTGAATTTCAATGTTCTTTGAAATACTTCTTCGTTATTTTATCATTTCTTGAGAATAACGAGAAGTAATTCGATTAAACTATTTGTTGATTATGAAAAGGAGGAAATAAAATGAACATGTTTGATAAGTTTTATGATGAGCAAGAGCGAGCAAAAGTACGGTTTGTTGGGTTCTCAACGGAAGATGTACGCTATGATTTTGGCATTGTGTATACGACAATGTTTTTTGGAAAACCACTCGTGATTTGTATGCAAACCGGCAAAGCGCATTTACTTGATAAAGAAGATGTGAGCAATATTCCTCATTTACAGCAAATCTTTCAGTTGAATTCAGAAGAAGAGGCGCAACAGTTGAGCGACTTTTTTATGGACGTCGTGCCACACATTCCTCTTCATATGCAGTATGAATAATTGAATTTAAAAAGCATAAGAAGACCTCTGTGTAAGCAGGGATTCTTATGCTTTTCTTTGTTTTTGAAAGGGATATCATTGATAAACCGCAATGTTGTTCCCAACTTTAATTTTGACGAAATCAGAACGACTTTGGGTTGTTTGGGTAATTACCGTCGCAACTTTTTTCGTATCAGCGAATATAGCCATAGACGATGCATTAATATGTGTCACTTGATTGCTTATATAAGCAGAAATCGTTGCGTAGGGAATGCGGTGGATATTCAGTTTCCAAATAATGTTCTCTGAATTAGCGATGCTCGTACCGTGTCCGTAAAACATGTCAGCACCAAGATACACTGTATTTTCGCCTTGCCATTCGGGTGTTGCGGGATGAACTTGTGGATTTTTGAAGTAAACGACATCACCGATTACGTACGCTTTTTGAAATTTCGTTACGATTTTCAAATCGCTATCATGATTCCAGGTGTAGAGCTGCATGCCAGCGAATAGTTGATCAAACGTTGCGACAGGAATGACTTGAAGAAGGGCGTAGTACATCATGATAATGATCGCAGTTGCGCATTCTGTTCCGTAGAGTTGGCCGTTTGTGTAGATGTCGAGAAGCGCTTGATGCGGTGCAACACCAGGACGAATTTGGAATCCACCATTCCATTGGCGTGTCCAGTACGTGGGGTTGCAGTACGAATGATGAAAATCGCGAAACGCCATGCGACTTTCGTTCAGGCCTTTTGCTGCAAGTGTCATACTATGACGAAGACTTACATCAAAAGATAACTCGTTAAGGGAAGTGTATGCATACACTTCAGTCGAAATCTGAAGCTCTGCTAATATTCTCTGTTTTTCATCATAGGCAGTTGTCCCATCTTTGAGGAGAGTGGGAGTTATTATTGTATTATTTATTAAAATCAAAAAGCTCACCCTTTCGAAACAGTGTAAGTAAATCTACATCATGTTTATGAATTGGTGAGCTAAATTAGACTAGTATTATTTTATGACTTTGATGTAAGTGACAGTCGGGTCTTCTGTTCCTTGAACAGGTAAGTTGCATGCTTTACATTGTTCAATATAATCGATGTTGTTCGGCGTTATGATTTCGCCAGGAATAAAAATAGGTATTCCTGGTGGATAGACCATAATGCTTTCGGCACTTATTCTGTGACTTGCTTCAATGAGTGGAATAATTTCCGTTTCAGCATAAAAGGCTTGACGTGGTGTCAGCGCAAGCGTTGGCATTGTCGGTAATACAATTTCCGATTCATCGTATTTTCCAATGCTTTCTTCAAACTCTTGAGAAAGTTGA
>JBOFGC010000279.1:0-3308 GCA_051648945.1 Bacilli bacterium | reverse complement strand
CATAACTTCGATCTAAATTCTCCCGAATCATCGGTTGATTTCTTCTAAGTTTATTTATAATTACTTCAATTTCTACACCATTTACAGCAACAAGTATATCACCTACGTGAATTTTCTCCTTTGCGCTATCCTCTAACACTCTTGTAACTACGACTTGATTCTCAATACGTTTTATAATAACTGGTGCGGTTCTCTTGCCGAAAAATTCCTTTACGTCTTTCCTATTCTCGAAATATGCAAGGGTACCATGGGCATCTTGAATTTCACCTATAGCATCAAAAATAGCAAGTCCATAGGAGAGTTCGTCATCTGCTTCAATAAATTTCTTTAGATGATCGTAAAATACTCTATCCCAATCTTTGTCTATCAAATCATGATATGGATATAAATAATACATTGCATTCCAAAAACGAAAAAGGCTAATGATTTTATAACCATCGTCATTTCCCTTCATGTATGAATAAGTATATTCGTTTTGGCTGATTACCGATGACTTCCCTTCATATAATGTATAGTAATAACTCTTTCCTTGCTTTATGGCTAAATAGGAAACCAATCTACGGCTTAGTTTCTCTCCCCATAGATTATTATCATCGACCCAATTTAACTTTTTCGGAATCGAAACATTCTCTGTATTCTGTAGTTCTTCGTCAATTGCAACTGACCAATTGAATAACGTTTCATTCACTGCTTTTTGTGTACGTTGTTCTAGCAAAGTCGGTAAAATTTCGATTAAAGCTTCGTCCCAATTCACCTTTCCTTTCGTGACATTTGGTGAATAATATTTCATAAGTCCCCATATTTTCGCTGTCTTCCAAAGGGTTTCTTCTTGAAGTGATGTGTATCCGTTTAGCTCAATTTTCGTTTCTTGACTACCATCTTCATCATAATTATTCTGTTTCTCATCGTTTTGCATCCATACTATGACTATTAGTACGAATATTATTAATAGCCAACCAGATTTTTTTCTCATAATATCATCCTCCCAAAAATAGAAATCACCCTCCCTTCGTTTTGTATTCAATGGGGGCCATAAAAGAATTAAAGCTACTAATTTTTCAGTACAACTATGTTTTTCTTATTCACCTATGTAAATTAAAAAGTGTAAGTTCTGATTTAAATCAATACCAACTCTTTTTTCAATGCTACTATAAGAAAAAAACAGATAAAAATTTAATTGAAAAGAAAATTTTTGAATAGTAAAGTAGGGGCATATTTGATAGGTATACCCCTCTAAGTTATGGAAGTCGCTACTAGATTCGCTTATGATTTTTTTACAAACGCTCATAATTCTAGGCAAACTTTTCAAAACATCCAAACGAACAAATTGCAATTTAATATGGGGATTAGGCGTTGGTTTCATGTAGTTCTAACTGACATGTTTGTTAGTTTAAGTATCTATGAATTCTTCAAAAAAACGATAAGTAATCGTTTTTTTCTACAGCAACTTTGCATATCATCTATACAATTCCAATTACTCTTGCTGTATCTAATCTACTTAGCGTTTCCCCCTCACAAATCGTGAACAGTTACGCAGCACCTTAAGAATTTCCAACGTACATGAAGCTTCGGTATCGTATTATTTGGGGTGTAACTCTTTTTTTAACTTGTCTTACAAAATATTTTACTAGTGTGCGAGTCTGATTATCATTGCCGTTGGTATTTTAAAAGCATATTTAAGCGCTTCGCTGGCACTTGGTGTACTAAGTTTTGCGCTTTAGATTCTTTGGTGGACAAAAAACTAGAAATTAAGCCGGTTTTTAATTCTACTTAATAATTCAGAAGTCATGCCTAGATAACTCACAAATTGCTGGTGTGACACACGTCTAAAAAGATCTGGGAGTGTCTACACGATGTTTTGTACTCTCTTAAATTTTATATTTACAAATTCTACAAACTGCTCCTGCACAACCCACATTTCTCTGACCAACATTGTACATGTGAGTGTTTTGAGAAATGGATAGTCTACATACATTTCGCGTTCACTCGCAAGAATACCGACGATTAGCATACAATCCCTAATACAATAACCCGAACATTTAGATAACTCATTCTTTGTGTGCGTATTGTTTATCGTTACACATTGTTTGTTGTATACAATTGTACAGTTGTATCTTTTCCAAATTCATCGACGCCATATTGACGCACACATCCTTGAAGCACGAAGTAACTTTCTGTTGGTATTGTGCTTTGGTGAAGTAAATGCGTCACTTTTTTAACTGCTTAACAGGTATTTTCATTATTATTTCCTCAATCTTTTCAAGAGGAAGTTGCAATGTGCTTTGCCAAAAAAGACGCAATAAGTTTTCCACGCTGTTCTGTTCTCATCTCGCTTCATTCTTGAGTATCTTCCTTCTCTGTTTTTCGCTCGTCTATGATGACAACAGAAATTTAATGATTCACACTGGATAAAATTAAAAAAACACTTAGCGCTCCTTGAATAGCGGAACGAGCAGTGCCTTTGTGATGTTCGTGTTCCTTTGAAGGTCGCACAAGAACAGTATTCGAAGTTTAAAAATTGATTGGCACATTGAAGAAGAATAAAAAGGCCCGCCAAGTTACGCATATAATCAAAGATTACCTAGGCTCGACGGGATCTGTTAGTTTTATTTTAACATGATGTAGAATTTATTATCAACTATGATGAGTAAATTTTATTAAGAAAAGACGCTCAAACATGAGCCTCACAAGAACGTATTCGCACACAATTCCCCTACAACCGCACTACCACCCGGTCCCCATTTCCCGACCGAATATTCACGATTTCCATTCCCTTATACTTCCTCACCACCGGCAATAATCGCCGTACCTCACTCTCACTCAAGTCAATCTCCGGCCACTTTCTTTTTACAATTTCAACAAAAATGGTGGATGTAAAACGGTTCAATACAAGTGACGTAGGCAGTGAAAATCGAAAGTTATGTTGTTCCGTCCGAATCACGACTTTCATTGCTACTCCACCACAATTCTTACTGTATCACCATTTGCGCTTTCCACTTCAACCAGGTTTCCAATCACTCCGCTTTCAACGAGCGAAATAATCTGTTCAAAATCAACATTTTTCAATTGCTCGTTGTTTGCAATCTGTGGAATTTTCGATCCGATATCTAACGCGACTTTCACCAATTGCATCGGAAGATTTATACGTACCTTATCGCCGCTTTCTGAATCAACAATCACCTTCAACGTCAAATCACTCATCTCGCGTCGTTCATTCTCACCAAGCATGTGCACTTCTTTTACGGATTCCACTGACAACAAATCATCCGTCGTTGTGCCGAAAATTTTAGCTAAAGGACCAAGTGTTT
>JBOFGC010000278.1:0-2698 GCA_051648945.1 Bacilli bacterium | reverse complement strand
ATATAGACCAAACGGTACTATCAATTCGTGAAGCTGTAGAGGCAGCAGAGCGTATGGCGGGATGTTCAGTTCGTCATGTGATTTTAAGTATTCCCGCAAATAATGCAGCTTTACATAACTGCAATGGAATTGTAGCGATTTCTGGATCAAGTGATGATGGTGTGCCTGAAATTAGTTCAGAAGATATTATTCGTGTGTTTGACCATGCGCGTGTGATTTCAGTTCCAAAAGAGCGAGAAATTATCGATATTGTTCCTCGTCAGTTTGTGATTGACGGTGTAGACGGCGTACAAGACCCACGCGGTTTGTCTGGCCTTCGTTTAGAAATGGAAGGTACTGTCGTTACAACATCAAGAATTGGATTATCGAACACGTTACGCGCTGTACATAAAGCAGGCCTTGAAGTTGTTGATTATGTTTTTGGTCCGCACGCAGTTAGTGCGATTGCAATTTCCAATGAGGACAAAGACCAAGGGGTAGCACTTGTTGACATGGGAGGAAGCTCTACTACAGTTTCTGTTTATCAACAAGGACGATTACTCGGTACGAGCCATTTTCCATTCGGTGGAGATGTTATTACGAAGGATATCGCAACTGTCTACGGAATATCTACAAGAGATGCCGAAACAATTAAGTTGAATTATGGACATGCATTTCTTGAGGAGGCGCTTCGTGACGTAGAGTTTGATTTGCCAAATACGAAGCGACCAGAGCGGTCAAATCAGTATGAATTAGCAGATATTATTGAAGCGCGTTTTGAAGAAATGTTGACCATTATTATTAATGAAATGGTCCAGTTAGGTGCATATGAATTACCTTCAGGTGTTATTTTCACAGGAGGGACGTTCTGTTTACCTGGTGCGCTCGCTTGTGCGAACAGACGCTTTAATGTTAACGTTACAATCGGCTATCCAGATTATATCGGTGTTCGTGAACCGAAATTTACAACAAGTGTTGGCACGATTTTTGCATCCTATCAGACGGCAAAACTTCGAAGTAAAAAAGTATCATCAGGCCAAATTTCACGTACATCAGCATCATCTAGTGATGAAATTAGTGTGCCAGATTTTGTTGACACAAATAAAGGACCCAAAGAAAACATCATATATACTCCTTTTGGGGAAGAAAAGTCAGAACGTGAACCAAAAAAAGTAAAAGAAAAAAAGCCGAAAAATGGGCCTAAAATTTTAAATTTTGTTAAGTCTTTATGGGAATAGACAGCGAGTAGGAGGAAATTCAATGATCGGATATGATGATATGAACAATGATAGTTTAGCGAATATTAAAGTCGTTGGTGTAGGTGGCGGTGGTAATAATGCTGTTAATCGCATGATCGCTTGTGGCGTACAGGGTGTAGAATTTATTACGTTAAATACTGATGCACAAGCTTTGCAATTTTCTCAAAGCAACGTAAGTATGCAAATTGGTGGCAAGTTAACACGCGGACTAGGTGCAGGAGCAAATCCGGAAATCGGCAAAAAAGCTGCTGAAGAAAGTCGTGAACAAATAGAAGAAGCGTTACATGGATCAGATATGGTGTTTGTTACAGCTGGAATGGGTGGAGGCACAGGAACTGGTGCTGCCCCAATTGTTGCTCAAATTGCCAAAGAAATGGGCGCTCTAACAGTTGGTGTTGTGACGAAACCGTTTAAATTTGAAGGCCGTAAACGCTTAATGCAAGCAGAACAAGGGATTGAAAATTTAAAAGCAAATGTGGATACACTAATTATCATTCCGAATGATAAATTATTAGAAATCGTTGACAGAAATACGCCAATGGTGGAAGCATTCCGTGAGGCAGATAACATTTTACGCCAAGGTGTGCAAGGTATTTCAGATTTAATTGCAATTCCTGGATTAATTAACCTTGACTTTGCTGACGTGAAAACGATTATGAGTGATCGCGGTACAGCATTGATGGGTATTGGTAGTGCATCAGGTGAAAATCGCGCGGTAGAAGCTGCGAAAAAAGCAATTAGTTCACCGCTATTAGAAACAAGTATTGATGGAGCAAAAGGTGTGTTAATGAACATTACTGGTAGTTCTAATCTTAGTCTTTTTGAAGTACAAGAAGCTGCTGACTTAGTTGAAAGTGCTGCTGACCGTGAAGTAAACTTAATTTTTGGTTCGGTAATTAACGACAACCTTAAAGATGAAATTATCGTTACGGTAATTGCAACAGGTTTTGATGAAGTTGTGAATAGTGCGTATGTTCAAGAAGAATCGGTAAATCGTCAAACGGTACGTACAAAAGAAGTTGTACAGCCGCAACGTGAAATGCCTAAACATAGCAATGAAGAATCAAGCGTAAGCCGTCCTAGTTTTGCAAATCCATCGCCTACGCGTGGATATGATTTGTCAGACGTACCGACTGTTCAACGTAGAAATCAATAAACACAGATGAGAGCTGTTCAAAAGAAGGTTAGTTTCTTTTGGGCGGCTTTTTTTCTTGAAACTAATGAATCAACATGCAGCATCAGTAAAGTCTGCCACAGACGACGGTGGAAGTGCAGGTGTTTTGCTGAGAGAAAGAGAGCATGTGCGTTTGTTTGACATAATCTCCTATTATTTATTTCGCAATCCGACACCTTTTGCAGAGAAAAAAAACTATACTAGTTTTTGTAAGTGAATTAATAAATGTGGAGTGCAAAATGAAAAGCGTATATCTTGATGTCATTCTCTTAGTAAATGTCCTTTT
>JBOFGC010000277.1:0-3562 GCA_051648945.1 Bacilli bacterium | reverse complement strand
AATCGCACCGACACCAAATTGAGGACCAGGAAAGTGTTGTTTAAGCGTGTCGCTAAACTTGATGTCAACAAGACGAATGCAACCATCAAGGCTCAGTTTTCCGAAGATGGCGGTGAAAATTGAAGACCATTCTAACGTGAAATTTGCAGCTGGGAAAAATATATCGGCACTTGCAAACGTTGCACTTTTACCGTATAACACCTCATGGCGTGGGTCTACACCGTGTGATTCTACATGTTGAACAACAGCTTTATGTTTTTGTAATTGTGCTTTATCAACCGCGCTAAGTGAAGTCCAAGAGCCGACTGTCATACCGAGTGCGATTTGTTCTGCTTTTGCTTCAGGTTGATGTTTTGTATCCCAAAACTCGTATTTCGCGATAATGCCGAACATTGTGTCACCATCCTATTAAAAATATAAAAAGCGCGCTCATATCCCGATGAGAATAGAGAGCGCGCACTAAGTTACGTAAAGTATGCTCTTATCTCTCAGCGATTTGCTGCAAGAATTAGCACCGTGCTACGCAATGTAGTCGGTTGCCGGGTGTCATTGGGCTAGTCCCTCCACCTGCTCTTGATAAGTGTTATATTAATTTGCATTTTCGCACGTTCTGAGTTTTTTGTCAATTCAAAAAACTAAAACGAAGTGACCTTCGCAATCCGTTGAATCGCTTCTGTAATTCTTTCAGGGGAAGCGAGTAATCCGCATCGCACATAGCCTTCACCACATTCGCCAAATCCATTTCCTGGGGCGAAAACAACATCCGCATTATTTAAACAATGATCAGCAAAAGATTGTGATGTGAATCCATTCGGTACTTTTAACCAAGCAAAAAATGAACCGCTCGGCGCATCGACGTCCCACCCGACGGAAGCACAAGCAGCAATAAGAGCGGTACGGCGTGAGGTATAAAGGTCATTCAGTTCAGCCACACATTGCTGCGAACTATCAAGGGCTGCAATCGCAGCATGCTGAACAGCTGGGAAAATACTTACATAAAGATGGTCTTGAAGTAATTCAAGGCTCGCAATCATGTCTTTATTTCCAACAGCAAAGCCAATGCGCCATCCTGCCATGTTATACGTTTTACTAAACGTGTACATTTCGACTCCAACGTCTTTTGCTCCAGGTGTTTGAAGAAAGCTGACTGGTTTGTTTTCAAATCCGAGAGCGCCGTACGCAAAATCGTGGATGACACCGATATTATGTTTTGAAGCGACAGCGACTGTTTCTTCAAAAAAGGAAGAGGTTGCTGTAGCACCTGTTGGATTGTTTGGATAGTTTAAGTACATTAATTTTGCAGCGTCTAGTGTTTCATTCGAATAATCACGCCACTTTGGCAGCCAATCATTCTCCCTTTTAAGTGGCATCATAACGGGCGTCGTTTGAGAGAGGACAATGCCGCTCATATAGTCAGGATAACCCGGATCAGGAACGAGGACTGTGTTCCCTGGTTCACAAAAAGCGAGAGGTGCTTCTACTAATCCGATTTTTCCACCAAATAGAATTGCCACTTCAGTGTAGGGATCAATTTCCACATTATATTCTGCTCTATAAAAAGCCGCCGCAGCTTCTTTGAGCGCATTCAGTCCTCGAAAAGGCGAATAGCGATGGTTGATTGGATTTTCCGCGGCACTTTGAAGCGCAGTGACAATGTGCGCCGGTGTTGGTTGGTCGGGATTGCCTTGTCCGAGATTAATTAAATCACGTCCTTCAGCACTTGCTGCGTTAACTTTAGCCACTAAATTTGCGAAAAACTGTTTTGGCAACTGTTCGATAAGTGTACTGCGCAAAATACTTCACCTCTATATTTTCAGAATTTTGTTGAAAAATAATATCGTTATCATATAATTTAGGAAACATAAAGTCTAGTAGAATAGCAAAGGAGTGTGAAATAAATGAAAGTAGCAACGATAAATTTTCCATTTACATTTCAGAACAGCGAGAAAAACGAGCAAACGATGTGGGAAATGGTACAAACAGCAGTTGATGGTGGAGCGAAGTGTATTTTACTTCCTGAGTTATGGTTTAATGGCTATGATTTAGAAAATTTGTCCAAATACGCAGAGGATACGGAGCGATTAAAAAGTGCGTTTCAAACGTTTTCAGAGCAACATGATGTGACAATTGTGCTCGGTTCGCTTGTAGAGCGAAGTGACGATTCTTTCTTCAATCGCATGTATAGTTACGGACCGAACGGCGAGGAGTGCTATCGCTATGATAAAACGCACTTGTTTCGTCCAATGAATGAGGACCAATATTTTTCGTGGGGAAATCGAATTTCGACATTCCCGGTCGGTGATTTTAGTGCGAGTGGCATCATCTGTTATGATCTACGTTTTGCCCCATGGGTGAGTAAAGCGCGCAAACAAGGAGCGAACATTTTATTTGTTAGTGCACAGTGGCCTGCGCGTCGTCGTGACCATTGGCGAACGCTACTCATTGCGCGCGCGATTGAATGTGGGATGTATGTTGTTGCAAGTAATGTATGTGGAAGTGATGATAATAACAGTTTTGGTGGGGGAAGTATCATTATCGACCCTTGGGGAGAAGTTCTTGCTGAAGCGGGACAAAGCGGAGAAATTTTGTACGCAACATTAAATCGAGAGACAGTAGAAGACGTGCGCCAACGAATTCCGGTGTGGAGCGACCGAAGAGAAGAACTCTACTAACAAAAATATTGACAAAACATTCTGTATTTTTATACAATCCAAAGTAAATATTCGTAACATCTTATCCAGAGAGGTGGAGGGACAAAGGCCCGATGAAGCCCAGCAACCATATGCTTTATGCGTAAATGGTGCTAATTCCAGCAAAGAAGATACTTTGCAAGATAAGAGGAGCTGCACGTGAACACACCCTCTTTCATTTTTAGAAAGAGGTTTTTTTATTTTAAAGGGGGATTTTCAAATGGGTGTATGGGAGAAATATGAACCGTTAACTACGGAAAGCGTTGTTGCATATTTAGTGAGCAAGAACTTAGCAAAAGACGGGACAGCGTATGACGTGACAGAAATAGGCGATGGAAACTTAAATCTGGTGTTTTGGGTCGTTCCAAAAGGGGAAAAAAAAGGTGTCATTGTGAAACAGGCACTACCGTATGCAAAAGTTGTAGGAGAAAGCTGGCCGCTAACATTAAAGCGCGCGAGTATTGAAAATAATGCACTTGTCATTCATAAACAATATGCAGATCATCTCGTACCAGCTGTGCACTTACATGATGAAATCTATGCAACGATTGTGATGGAAGATTTATCGGATATGAAAATATATCGTACGGCACTCAATGCTGGTGAAGACTATCAGAATACAGCAGCGGATGTTGGCCATTATATTGCACACACGCACTTTTTTACAAGTGATTTTTATGTTGATGAAGCGACGAAAAAACGTAATATACAAACCTTTTATAATCCTGAGCTTTGCAAAATTACTGAAGACCTTGTATATTCAGATCCGTTTTATGATGCACCAACGAATTCCTTTGAAGAAGCAATACGTCCAGAAGTAGAGAAGTTGTGGCATGATGAGGAACTACTACTTCATACAGCGGCGTTGAAAT
>JBOFGC010000276.1:0-1684 GCA_051648945.1 Bacilli bacterium | reverse complement strand
CACATCGACAGAACTAATGATAAAACAACTTCAAGAAGCAAAATAAGAAAAAGGACGAGGTGCCATCACGCGCCTCGTCCTTTTTCTATTAATCTGCGTGTGCAGCACGATGCGCGAGTCGACTAGATGCAGCAGCTGCAATTGCGCCAACGATGTCATCTAAAAATGTATGACACACGCCTGGTACTTTACTATTTAATTTTTCTAAAATGCCAGGTTTTAATTTATCGATATAGCCAAAACTTGTAAAACCAATGCTTCCATAGACGTTTACAATCGAAAGAGCGATAATTTCATCAATTCCGTATAAACTCTCATCTGTTTCAATGATTTCTTGAAGTGGGCTTTCTAACTGTTTTTTTTCTGCCAACATATCAAGTGTGATGCCTGTGACAATCGCATTTTGTACTTCACGTTTTGAAATGACGCGCTCTACATTATGGATACAAGCACTCATCTGTAAATCAGGATGATACTTTGATTGCAGATAATAAACAAGGTCTGCGATGTCCTCGATTGTAACACCACGTTGAATTAATAGTTCTTTTGCGTACACATCAAGTGTTTTTCCAATGTTGTTTTCCATAGAGAATAGCCTCTCTTTCGTTCATAGTTGAGTTAACGCTTCCTTTTAGTATACCTTTTTTTCCACAAAATAGAAAACGTCTAAAAGAAAAGTTATCATCACTTTTCGTATAACGTATTGAAAAGAATAGATACTTGCATAGAGTAATACAAACTACTTTTGTACGAGGAGCTGTATGAGTATGAATGAATTGTATGAATGGTATGGAATTCAAGTTGAAGGAATGCAACAAAAAGGGGATAAGAGTACATTCTTACACCGAGATAAAATGTATATGCTCGTAAAAATCGATCAATTAACTGAAGAGGAATTGAGTGAACAGATTGCGCTTTCTGAGTATTATCGTGCGTATGGTGATTTCACGGTTAGTTCTTTTGTTCGAAACGCGGAGAATGTGTATATTAGTAATTTTATCGATGGTGATGTTGTTTTATTACGGGCTGACCTTTATAAAATGCGAAGTCAAATTGATGTGGCAAGTGAACTTGCTCAATTTCATCGAATTGGCATGTACTTTCCAAATGAAATCAAGAGCATTTCACGGATTGGTCAATGGCAAACTTTTTGGACGGAACGTTTGGAATCGTTAGAGCGCTATTGGGAGAAAGTAACACTCAATCACCCATCAAATCAATTTGAACAACGCTTCATCACGTCGTTTCCGTATTTTCTGGGACTTGCTGAGAATGCCATTCAACTTTTAACAGATAATGAGTGGGACGGTGAGATTGGGACGCAGGACGCTGCTACGGCGTGTTACAACCGTTTTTCTGTGTCTTCATGGCAAAATGACTGGGTTGTAAAATGTCCAACAGATTGGCTGTATGACCATCCTGCGCGCGATGTCGCGGAATGGTTACGCGCGCATATCGTTGAACAGACAGCAGTGGAGAGTTTGCTTCAGTTTGTAAATACGTATCAATCACAATTTCCACTTTCTTTATTTGGTCTCCAACTTGTATATGCACGATTGTTATTTCCTGTTCATTTTTTCGAAGTTGTAGAGACGTACAGAAGTACACGTCGCAATGAACAAAAAGAAAAATTAGACCAAAGATTACAAGAAATTATTTCTGCAACACCGCGCTACGAAGAAAC
>JBOFGC010000275.1:0-2785 GCA_051648945.1 Bacilli bacterium | reverse complement strand
AAACTGTCAGCATGTTTTCGCCTTCAACCGCTCCAAGTGCACTTGCATATGTGCGAGCTAGTTGTGTTTTTCCTGTACCACTCATTCCAGCTAAAATCGTCAAATCGGACGTCTTTACGGCAACATGGAAATTCACAATATCTTGCTGTTTTAACATTAAGCCTTTTGATGCACAAATTTGTTGGGTTTGACGAAGAAATTCGATTTCACTTCCATGCGTTTTATGTGTTGGTACACTTTGTGCTACGAACACTTTCTGCTGATTCAGTGCTACTTCCTCCTGTGCAATAACCCATTCACCACGTTCGTCCATTTCCTTCTTCCACAATTGTAAAGTGTCTTCTGATGCGAAACATTGTAGTCGTGTCACAAATTTCGCTTGTTCTGTCCAGTCTTTTGGTAACAACATTTTGCGAACTGCAGTTACATTGCTACATTTGTAACCGATATTATTCGATGGATGACGTTCTAAGCTACCTGGTACGCTGAAATAATAGAGATAGTTCTCACATACGAGCCACTGTGAAAGGGAATTCATATGGTTGTAATTGCGCATTAAAAACGGTTTATTTTCACGCATTGACGTTTCAAGTGTCGCTTTACGCTGTTCTAAAATTGGAATTGGTACATATTCTTGTCGTAATTCTTGTTCACTCACTTGTTCAACAAGAACGATTTCAAAATTAAAATAGTACCCTTTACTACGGTTATTGAAAGTTAGCTGTGGACGAAACATAAAAATTCGATTACTAAATATTTCTCGCAACGCTTTCGGTCGGTCTGGTGCTGAGAAATAATCAAACCCTGATAAAAAGTTATATTGTCGTGTATCATAGCTTGTAAACAAGTCCATAAAGTCCATCACACTATGTAACGCGTCTGGTTTCGGTGAGAGAACATCTGCAAAAAAGCGAAGATTGCCATTTTCATCAAAATGTATTGTATTTCGGGAACTATGTTCGTCGTATAATTTTCCGACTAAATAGATTTCCTCAAGTAGTTGTTTATCGAGTGGTGAGAGTGTTTTATTCTGCGTTATCATTCTTTTTACCTCCAAGGTTCATATAGTAGCTTATTATTTGTTGTAAAACATTCACGCTACCGAAGCCAATCAGCTCTTCTAAATGAATGTTTTGGATTTCGGCTTCATGAAGAAAACTGTTCCATTCTTTGTTATCGCTAAAATGGTTGCGATGCACAAAATGTGTGAGAATTGATAGTTGTACACGATTTTTTTCTTTGCGCCATTGTTTTAACGTCATACATTTCGACTGTAAATAACTCGGCATTTGCTGCGCATCTTTGTCTGAAATAAGAATGACAAACTCATAGCGCTCTAGCTGTTTCTCAATTGCTTGGCCGATTTTTTCTTGATCGCCGTTTTGTTTACTTTTTTCCTCTGCTTCTTTTTTCATCTGCTTCATTTGTTTTTTTAGTGCTTCATTTTCTTGTTTTAGGCTACTGAAACTGTCTGTTGCACGTTGCAACAGACCAAGTTGCTTCTCAAATTTCGTTTCTGATTGCAGTAGTTCGCGCTCTTTTTGTTGTAACTTTCGATCTTTATCGCTATTATTTAATTCTAGTCGTTCGATATGTTCTTTCACTGTGTGCATTTGTTCATTTAAAAGCATATGTTGTTCAACAAACAGCACTTCGCGAATTGCTGTTGCCATTTTTATGTAATTATCGTTTTTAAAATTGTTATTTTTATTTAGAAATGCAACAAAATATAGATAATGTTTCTCAACGTCTAGTTGTGAACTTCGTAATGCATTGACTAGATTTTCTTCTGTTCCATCTATGTCTTTTTCGATGTCTCGATAGATTTCTGCAACCTCAACACTATTCTTCTTGTTTTTCATTAACTTTACGAAGGCCGCGTTGCTTGCATCTATGAAATCACTGTCCGCTACATTTTCTAAATAATTATCTATAGACGTTAAACAATCTTTTTGTTCATATATTCCTTGAAAGATATAACGCTTTTTTTCAACATTATCAATAACTGTCTCAATATGTTGCTCAAAATGATCGCGATGATAGACAAAGAGAAGCGATACGATGATTTTAGGTTCATTCACATGATGTACTTCTAACTCATCTACAAAGCTCTCAAAATCTTTCTTAGCATTATCTGTTGGTTTTAGTACAGAACATACTGCGGCCATAAGCTTTGGTATAAACTCTTTATCTGTGCGTAACCTCATCTTTATTTCTTGTTCAAACCGCGGCTGTGGAACTTTGTCAATTGAACGAAACCCTGCGATTTTGTGTCCACTTTTACTGTAAAATGCCCTTATTTCTTCATCCGAAAATAACCCCACATACCATTCACAATAGTTTTGCATAGTTCTTACTCCTTTAATATCTTAATCTTTTTTATTTATTATCTTATCT
The DNA here is from genome assembly GCA_051648945.1 of Bacilli bacterium. Lineage (GTDB taxonomy): Bacteria > Bacillota > Bacilli > JBOFGC01 > JBOFGC01 > JBOFGC01. The sequence continues at coordinate 388 of JBOFGC010000275.1, read as the reverse complement.
AAATTATCACTTTACATTATATCAAAATAATCCGATGTTTGAGTAATTAGTTTCAAATTTTAGTATAACCTAGGGGCTATGTAATTTTTTTCAATGTGGATTACAATGCTCTTTTGAGATTTTCAATTGACTTCTATAGTGCACTTCATGTGAAGTGCAAAAAAATCCACCGGAACCGGTGGATTTGCTGTTAGTCTTGGGTGATGAGATATTGATAGAGTTTGTGTTGGACAGGTTGATTAAACTGCATTTCCATTGCAACTACACTCAGGAACTCCCCCTTTTTGTTTTGCATTTGTTCTTCGATTGCTGTTTGAAGGAGCGGTTCTACTTCACCGAGATAGTAAAACTCTGTTCCTTCGTCGTTGTCTTTTTTGACGAAGAAATG